>JBDNDT010000164.1:0-6174 GCA_046718985.1 Cytophagales bacterium | reverse complement strand
TAAACTGATAGAACCCCAGTACAAAACCACAAAAAACGAAGAACTATCCTGTTGTTGTGTGCCTAAAAATGATATTGTAGTTAGTTTAAGTTAATAAAATGACTCAATTATTCTCATTTTAAGCATTGAAAATTTACTTTTCAAGAATTCATTTTTTGTATCAAATTTCTAAAAGATCTGTCTAAATTTATGGAAAATTCTGTTTTAAAAACGCCATAAAACTACTAATTTTGGTTAGAACCAAAACTAATCAAGTTAATTGTTTCAAGCTTACAATTTATGAATTTTTACGCAATCAGCTTCATTTTGAACAGCTTCAAAACTACTTTAAATAAGCAATCTTAAACGACTGATTTATAGTATATAAAGCTGGTGTTATTCAATATAATTCTCGCTTAAAAAATTCCTTCATCAAATCGCCTTTGCAGGATTTCCAAAAACTGTCGTTCCATTTTTTACCGGCTCAACCACAACAGATCCTGCTCCGATTCTCGCATTCTTCCCTATCGTGATGCCTGAAACAATGGTCGCTCCTGCTCCGATAAATACATTATCTTCAATCACCACTTCTGAACCAATACGAACCCCATGGTTGATATCGCAACACTCTCCTATTTTGCTTTCAACACCCACCACAACATGGTGATGTATGCTAGACAAACTTCCAACAGAAACTCCAAACTCTAACACGGAAAATCCACCAACAAAAATACCATACCCAAACACTGCGTTTTTGGCAAGTTGTGCTTGTGAATGAAAAACATTCACAGGCATTGTTTTTCTTGCCTCCACTAAAAGTTCAAACATTCTTTTTCTGGCTTTCAGGTCTTCTTCGGCAATGTAATAATCACATTTTTTTCCTATGAGTTTCAAAAATCCCTCATCATCAGACTCTCCTAAAACACTCACCTCTTCAATTTCTTGGCCATGAAGTTTTTTATTATCATCTAAAAAACCATAAACCACTACTCCGTTTTTTTTCAACGTTTCAAAAACTCTTTTCCCTAAATGGTTTGCACCAAAAATCATCACCGGATTAATCATTCTCTTTCTTTTTGTCTGTGTGTCCTAAACTTTTTTCAGGGGCAATTTTATCCCTCAACATTCTTTTCAAAGGCGCAATATCAATGAAACCACCATTTTCTTTTCGTGAAAAAATCAATTCTTCATTCAAAAAAATATTAAAATCGCCTGATTGTTTTGCGGGAGCGATTGTGACTCCTTCCAATTCTTTTTCAAATGTGGTGAGCAATTCTTGTGCGAACCATGATGCTCTATTGAGCCATTTGCAACCGGGGCAATACTCAATTTTGACTATATATTTCATCTTGATTATTCTTCCGTTTTGTAATCAACTCCAATTCCATGATATCGTTCTTGAGGAACATAATCTTTTCTCAAAGGATGACCAATCCAATCATTGGGCAACAAAATTCTTCTCAAATCAGGATGATTATCAAAAACAACACCCAATAAATCAAAGGCTTCTCTTTCATGCCAATTGGCTGTTTGCCAAATTTCAGAAACACTTTCTATTCTCGGATTTTCTCTATCCAACACCACATACAAGTCCATTTTATGTTTCTTTGGAATTGAATAAAGAGAATACACAACTTCTATACTTTCTTGTTTTGGATAATTATCAATGGCTGTTAGGCAAGAAAGTGAATCAAAAAATGTTCTTTCATCCGTTTTTAATTTTTTCATCACTTCGGTCAACAGTTTATTGTCTTGCAACAAAAAACCAACTTTTGATTTTGGGCAAATTGTCAAAGCATCAAAACCAAGAATTTCATTTAAAAAAGTTAAATCAAGCGATTTTTTCATTTTTCTGAGCCGGTTTAATGATGGTAAAATATAGACCTGCCAAAGAAATAGTCACTAAAGCCAATAAAACCAAATATACCCAACTTTGTTTGCTGTAACTTCCGTCTAAGAAACTTTGAAACTCCATGATAGTTGTGCCGATAAAAGTAAACAGTGCAACTCTTGGCCATTTGCCCACAAAACAACCCATCAAGAAATTAACAGGTTTGTATCTGAGCATTCCAAACAAAGCATTGGTCACCAAAAAAGGCATCACCGGAGAAACTTTGGTCAACACAACAGTTGAAAACTCATTTTTCTGCACTTTTTCCAAATACTTCTCCAGGCTTTTGTCTTTGAGCAAATCATTTTTTACTTTTTCATTCAAAAAATTCCTTCCCAAAACATATCCAATCACACATGCCACCATATATGCAGGTGAGAGATATAACAATGAACTAAAACCCAAAAAGTACCCCCCACAAGCTGCAATCAAATTATTGGGAACTCCATTTAGACCCATTGCCAATGCCAAGAATGTATAAACCAACAACCATTCTTTCGTTGAAAAAGTCTTAATAGTTTGATAATGTTCATAAATAAAATAAGCCAAAGAAGTCCCTGTGAGCAAGGGAAGAAACGACAAAGCCAAAAAAACATAGAAAACCTTCTGGTTTTCCTCAAAATAATTCGCTAACATTTGAAATAAAATAAACAATAAGCTTCAAAGTTATACATATTGTAACTAATTTTGAAAAAAAATAGTCATTCGGCTGTTTCAGCTTTCATTTTTTTTGGTTCACATCATAAGCTGTCAAATGAAAAAAAATAACCAATAACGATATGTTAACTCAACTTATATCAAAACTTTTCGGAATCAACAGAAGCAAAAACAAGAGTAAAAAATTTCAAACACTTTCTTCTGAAGAATTTAAAAGGATGACCAAACAAAAAGATGCCATCATTTTAGATGTCAGAACGAGCACTGAATACAAACAAGGACATATCTCAGGTGCCGAGAATGTTGATGTTTTCAGTAGAAAATTCTTGAAAAACCTGAAATCTCATCCCAAAACTCATTCTTATCTCATTTATTGCAGAAGTGGCAACCGTTCAATAGAAGCTTGCAAAACGCTTTCAGCCAATGGCTACAAAAAAGTGTATTGTTTGGATGGAGGCATCTTAAATTGGAAAGGTGATTTGGTGAAATAAATCTTCACCAATCAATGGTCTTTAAGCCTTTTTCTGAAAGATAACGATTTGCTTGACTGAAATGCTTACATCCTAAAAACCCTCTATGTGCAGAAAGAGGTGAAGGATGAGGTGCTTTCAAGATCATATGTTTGTCTTTGGGAATAAGTTTTTCCTTTTCTTGAGCAAATTTTCCCCAAAGCATAAACACTAAATCGGTTTTTTCATTGGCAAGAATGCTGATAACCCTATCTGTGAAAGTCTCCCAACCTTTTCCTTGATGTGATCCTGCTTCATTTTCACAAACTGTTAAGGTTGCATTGAGCAAAAAAACTCCTTGTTGAGCCCATTTGGTTAAATCACCACTTTTGGGAATGGGTATTCCTAAATCAGAGGCAATTTCTTTGAAAATATTTTGCAGAGATGGAGGAAAAGGCACACCTTCATTCACAGAAAAACACAAACCATGCGCTTGACCGATTCCATGATAAGGGTCTTGGCCTAAAATCACCACTTTCACCTTCTCGAAAGGACAGTGATTGAAGGCATTAAAAATCAATCCGGGTTTTGGAAAAACGGTTTTTGAAGCATATTCAGACCTCACAAAATCTGCTAAAGCAGCAAAATATTCACTAGAAAACTCAGTTTCTAAACGATACTTCCAACTTTCTTCAATTTTAACATTCATGCCACTGAATTAAACTCCGTTTCATTTGCAAAAAAAAAGAATAAGTTGGCTTTTTCAAGCCAAAATCATTTTAAAATGAAAATATTAGGATTTAAATGGGTTAAGATTTTTAAATTTTGGGGCAAACCGCCTATGGGCGACCCGGCTCTTGCGGCTCGCTCTTTTTTGTTCCGTTTCACTACACAAAAAAGGAGCTCAAACAAACCGCGCGATCCGTTTTGCGAAGTGTTTATCTTTCCAATTGACATCAAACATCCAAGAAATTAAGCTTCAAAAAAATTGAGTTTAGACTGTTTTATTACTTTTTGAAATTCAACGCCAATCTATCTTATAAATAAGAATAAAAAATCAAGTGTTAAACAGAGAATACGTTGAAATAACCATTCTCAATTTAACACATCAACACTACCCGCTCCTTCTCTGATGACTTCAAAATCATCATTTAAACACGAAATAACAGTCGAAGGTAATTTTCCTAAAATTCCCCCATCAATCACCAAATCTACTTCGTTTTTGAATCTGTCATAGATTTCATCGGGGTCACTGTAATATTCCAACACTTCATCATCATGTTTGAGAGAAGATGTCACAATTGGATTGCCCAATTCCTCAACAATTGCCAATGGAATGGGGTGGTTAGGAATTCTTAAACCAACTTGTTTTTTCGAATGACCCATGATTTTAGGAACACTATTGTTAGCTTCCAGCAAAAAAGTATATGGTCCGGGCAAAGATTTTTTCAACAATCTGAAAGTCGGTGTTGAAATATTTCTAATATATTGCTGTGCTTGCGCTAAATCTTTGCAGATAAAAGCCAATTGTGCTTTGTTTATTTTTTCGCCTTTGATTTTATAGATTCTCTCAACTGCTTTTGGATTTGAAAAATCGCAGCCTATTCCATAAACCGTGTCAGTAGGATATATCACAACACCTCCTGAACGAAAAACTTTTACCGCTTGGTTTATTAATCTAATTTGGGGATTATCGGGATGGATGGATAACAGCATAAAAATAAAAAAAGAGGCAGATGCCTCTTTAGAAATATCAATTCTTTCAAATCAAATGATCGGAGAGATAATTGGGTTTTCAGTTTTTGCTGGTGAAATGATTGGAGTAGTCATAGTATTCTATTTTTGTGTCCTGAGTGTAATTTACGAAATTTCACAAAATTAGTTACAATTTTTGAAAAAACAATACATCAAAGATATTTTTTAAAAACTTGTCTGAAACTGCTAAAATTCATTTCAAAAAAATTTGCTTATCAGTGAGAAAATTTCGTGTACCAAAATCAATCCTATCTATCAAACCAAAATCCACGTAAATCAATTTTCATAATATCAACAACCATTGGTAATTAAATTTAAATCAATCACATCTAAGTGAATAGTATAAAAAAAAACCAACAAAAACCCTATTTTTGTGACAAATTTCATAAAAATGCCTCAAAAAGTATTGTTTATTGACCGTGACGGTACAATCATTGTTGAACCTTTGCCTGACAGACAAATAGATTCATTGGAAAAACTGAATTTTATACCTAAAGCAATCACTTCTCTTGCAAAAATCGCCCAAGAATTAGATTATAAATTAGTGATGGTTTCTAACCAAGATGGTCTTGGCACTTCCAGTTTTCCGGAAGAAACATTTTGGCCGGCTCACAACAAAATGTTAAAAACACTTGATGGTGAAGGAGTTTGGTTTGAAAACATCTTGATTGATCGTTCTTTTGAACATGAAAATCTTCCTACTAGAAAACCCGGCACTGCAATGCTCACTAAATATATGAGTGGTGAGTATGACTTATCCAACAGTTATGTGATTGGTGATCGTTTGACTGACTTGAAACTTGCCCTGAATTTAGGAACAAAATCGATAGTAATCGGTAATCCTCATTCATTTGACGATCAGCAACTTTTGAAAAAAGCAACCCTAGTGACAGAAGATTGGAACGAAATCTATTTGCATTTGAGATTTCCAAACCGAATCACACATGTGCAAAGAACCACTAAAGAAACTGACATTTCCATTTTATTGAATTTAGACGGAAAAGGGCAAACCAACATCAACACAGGTCTGGGATTTTTTGACCACATGTTAGACCAACTCGGCAAACACTCCGGCATAGATTTAGAGATTCAGGTGAAGGGTGATTTGCATATAGATGAACATCACACCATTGAAGACACTGCTTTGGCATTGGGTGAAGCATTTTTGAAAGCTCTAGGTGATAAAATGGGAATTGAACGATATGGTTTCACTTTGCCTATGGATGATGTTTTAGCGCAGGTAGCGATAGATTTTTCAGGCAGAAATTGGTTGGTATGGGATGCTGAATTCAAAAGAGAAAAAATCGGTGACATGCCCACAGAAATGTTCTACCATTTTTTTAAGTCATTTTCTGACTCTTCAAAAAGCAATTTAAACATCAAGGTAGAAGGTAATAATGAACACCATAAAATTGAAGCAATTTTTAAAGCTTTGGCAAAAGC
>JBDNDT010000163.1:0-6174 GCA_046718985.1 Cytophagales bacterium | reverse complement strand
ACAAAAATGCCCCATGAGGTACAAACCTGATGGGGCATTTTTTTGGTGGGGCATTTTCGCTAGCCGGCTAGATGTTACCAGCTGGGCTTCTCATTTTATAGTCATTTTAAATTCTTCCATAGAACGAGCAAATTTTTCAGCCTTTTCATAACTGCTAATTGAATAAGCTTCATTTAGTCCTGTCTTACTTGTCAAAGAGAACTCTCCGTATAAACAAATTGGAATTTGGTAATTGTCCTTAAATCTTTTGTCAGGCGTTCCGTTCTTATTGACTTTAGCCCAAGTCTGACCAACCACTTGAGAGTCCTTTGGAACTTTCTCTTCCTCTAAAAAACGCTGTCCATGAAAATCAAAATTTAATTCTCTAATATCAACCAAACCAAATTTCTTTTTTGAATCAACAATTGCAATAAATGCGGGATAAATATACAGGTCACCACCGTTTGCATTTTCAAAATGTAACGCATTATATTCTGATTTAACAATGTCGATATTTCTAAATCCAAACTTTACTTGTTTTCTTGTTACTGAAGCGGAAGCAGCAGAGCGTGTCGACTTTTGGTCAATCGAAATGGAAGAAGTTATGTCCCATATTTTTTCGCTCGAAATCACTTGCTTATAATCTTCAAGTAATTGGCTAAAACGCTCTTCAATTTTGGGGTCTAATTGCATGTCGATATTAACATAACAGTTTTCCAGTTGATTTTTTAAATCCGCTAAATATTCTTTTGTTTGACTTCTGTTTTCTTTGAACCATTTAACAAAAAAACCGAAAATTAGCAGATATGACATCATAAGTAAAATAGTATAGAAAATCAATTTGCCTTTTACTTTTACTATCTCTTTTTTTAGGTCGATTCGTTCTTGATAACAGTCAAGCAACGTCTTTTTTAATTCTTGGAGACCTTCTGTTGTGGTTGATTCTGCTTGCTCTGATTTAATTGAACCTGTTTCTTCAATTGGTTGCATTTCAACCGGTGACTCAGTCGGTAAGTTTTGTTTGCCTTTTTTTCCACCGCCAATTTTTTGTCGGTCATAAAGACCTGTTCCGGGAATTCCTGTATTCAAAAAAGTCCCTTGTTTGTTAAAATTGACACTGGCACCACGCACACCAATTGTTGTGCTTATTCCAGATTTGCTAAAGTTTAAATAAACTCCAGGAAAAAGTTTTGCTCGTTTTCTAAATCTCATAACGTCTGTCTTTTTAGCATTGGTGGTAACGGAAAAGGCTTGGCGAAGGCGGGGGTTTAACAGCACCACACTTCAAACAAGCACAAATGTAAATAAAAAGCACTGCCCTACAAATTAGCACTTCAACCCCGCTCATATCTTTGTTTTCGTAATATAATTGGTGGTATAATTTTTAATAACCCATAAAAGCGAATACATCTAAATTTGGATATTTAAAAATACTGTTTCTACAATTGTTTCCGATTTGTGTTTTTAAAAAATTCAATTTCAAAATGAAAGAGCATTTTATTTAATTCTATTACACTAGGGTAGCAAATTGTGGCCGGGCTAGTTACAATCGATGATTGATAATGTCGAAAAAGGCAAATCTACCCTAGTTTCCTTCTTAGAGTTTGGATAGTGCCTAGATACTATAACAGCTTTATAGATATCGTATTACATGAGCAAAAGCGAGGTGAAGGATTTTAATGATTAGGACTAAAATTGTATTTTGTTATGAATCTAAAATTTTCAGTTGGGCTTGATGTGTCAAGCAAAAAAGTGGATTTTTGTATTAGCACCATAGACCACTATCAGAGGGTGAAGGTCAAGTCTACAGGTAGCATTGAGAATACAAAATCAGGATTTTCCAAGTTGCTTAAGTCCATCAAGAGATGGACAGAAAAGGAGGCAGTACCAGTGGTTGTTTGCATGGAAGCCACCGGGGTTTATCATGAGAACCTTGCCTATAGCCTCGATGGAGCGGGGTTCTACGTTTCCATTGTGTTGCCGAACAAGGCGAAGAAATATTTACAGTCGCTAGGGCTGAAGAGCAAGAACGATACCATAGATGCCAAGGGCTTGGCTCAAATGGGTGCAGAGCAGAATCTTGAGAGGTGGATTAGACCTGCTAAAGTGTATGTAGACCTTAAAGCATTGACTAGGCAATACCAGACCATCAGGGAGATGATAACCTCGGAGATAAATAGACTTCACGCTGAAATGCATTCCGCAGACTCAAGCAAAGTGGTGATTAAGCAAATCAAGAGCCATATCGACTATCTGGAAAAGCAGGCTAAACAGATGTTGACAGCCATAGACAAGACCATAGAAAGCGACCAAGAGCTAAACAAAAAGATTAATAACATATGCACGGTAAGAGGTTTGTCCACACTCTCAGTAGCCACCGTCATAGCAGACAGTAATGGTTTTCAATTGATTGAGAATTACAAACAGCTCGTCAGCTATGCAGGCTATGACGTGGTGGAAAACCAATCGGGTAGCCACCGTGGGAAGACGAGAATCTCCAAGAAAGGAAATTCAAGGATTAGAAGAATTCTCCACATGCCATCACTAACAGCCATAAAATCAGAAGGTACAGTATTTAAAGACCTCTATGAAAGGGTTTATGAAAGAACAGGAATTAAGATGAAAGGTCTAGTGGCGGCTCAGAAAAAACTATTGCTGACCATATATCATTTATGGCGCTCAAACAAGCCCTTTGATCCCAACTACCATCAAAAAACAAAGGCAAATATCCAAAAGGAGGAACAGGAGCGAACCTCTAAGCACGTCTCTGAAAGAGAAATTGAAAAAATAGCCAAACAAACAGTTTGGCTACACAAGGTAAACATCCAGTAAATGATTACAGTTTGCTTCCTCTAAGCAAAAGCAAAAATAAAAAATCATCTCAATAACATGAAAAAATGTTTGGATTTAAAGATAGTACCTGTACGCCACTCGCTGTCGCTCGGTGCGCCGCTGTCGCTTTGCACTGGCCTTATCAGGCCATAGCTCCCATCCCTGCTGCGGGGTTCAAAAGAACTTCGATATATAATAACAATACTTAAATCCCCTTCCAGAAACCAAATTATCAACACCTTAATTGAGTGAGAGGCATTTATTACCATATTAATAACTTCTGCGATTTAATTTGAAATACATTGAGTTTCACAAAGACAACAATCAAATAACACTTGAAAGTCACTATTTAGTCATCAAAAAACATTCTAGTTGGTAAAGAATTAAAACCTAATTATAGACTTCCAAAATAATCTCCCACATTGATTATCAATTTTTTGCAAATCTTGTTTGCAAAATAAATTTAGACAGCTAACTTTGTGTCCCCAAAAAGACAGCGGTTGCTGTTAATAAATTATTGTTTATTTAAACTTTAAGAGATCGTGACAAAAGCAGAGGTTATTGCAGAAATTGCTGAAAAGACAGGACTAGAAAAATCTGATGTTTCAGCCACTGTAGAGGCGTTTTTGAGTGTAGTTAAAAACTCAATGTCAGAGGGTAACAACATATACATCAGAGGTTTTGGAAGTTTCATCAATAAAAAAAGAGCCAGAAAAGTTGCTAGAAACATTTCTAAAAACACATCAATCATCATTGATGAACATTATATTCCAAGTTTCAAACCATCGAAAGAATTTGTTCAACAGATAAAAGAATCTGTGAAAGAAGTTAAAGCAGAATAATTATCTAAGTGAATTCAAAACAATTGATTTTGTTGGGTTTTGGCGTGGGAATGGTTGCTTTGCTATTCGCTCTTCCAAGAACTGTGCTCAAAAAAAACGAAGCAACCAACGAAATCAGTACAAAAACTGAAGAAATCAATCATTCTGAAACCGGACACTCAGCATTCAGTAAAAAAACTGAGCAAGAGGTTTCAGAGTTGAAAAGCAGTCTTAAAAAAGAATTAAAAGAAGAATGGTTATTTGATTTGGTAGTGGCATACAATAATGCATTTTCTTACGACAGTGCTTCAAAATACGCCGAACAACTTTTAAAGAATTATCCTTCTGATAAGAATAAAATTGTCTTAGCTGAGGTTTTGTATGAAAAATTTTTGAATGCATTGAGTGAACAAGAAGCAACGAATTACGCTGAAAAGACCAGAGAATTATTCTTGCAAGTGAAAAAACCACTCAACAATAATCAAAAATCGAAACTAGCCATGACTTATACCACAACATCGACACCCATGAAAGGGATTTCAATGTTGAGAGAGGTGGTGGAACAAGAACCTAATCACGAATTGGCAACTTACAATCTTGGACTATTGTCTTTGAAATCAGGTCAATTTGACAAAGCAAAGGAGAGGTTTCTTACATTGAGAAAGACTTATCCTAACAATCTTACTTATTCCTATTATTTAGGAATCTGTTATGCGCAATTGGCAGATAATAAATCAGCCATTGTGGAATTTCAAAAAATAGCCAATCTAGCAAAAGATCCGGTGTTAAAATCATCATCAGAAAAAATGCTTGAACAGCTTAAGTAATCAAATGTTTAACAATTAAAAAATTAAAATTATGCCTTGCGGTAAAAAAAGAAAAAGACACAAAATGGCCACTCACAAAAGAAAGAAAAGATTGAGAAAAAATAGACATAAGAAGAAATAAGCCTTAACTTATTTTGATTTTTTTAATATCTGCTGCCCACCAAATGGGCAGCTAATTTTGTTTATATCTATTTATCACTCAATCATTTCACAAAGTGACCAATGAACTATTTATAAATTCGTCACCTAAAGGTGACAGAATTGCTCTTTTGCAAGACAAAAGATTGGTTGAGTTTCATCAAGAAAACAAAGGCAACCAATTCGTAGTAGGTGATTTGTATTTGGGTGTGGTGAAAAAGATCGCTCCCGGATTGAATGCTGCTTTTGTGGATGTAGGTTATGAAAAAGATGCTTTCTTGCATTATCTAGACTTAGGCCCTCAAATTCAGTCTCTCAACAAATACACCAAAATGGCAATGAACGGTCAAGGATCCGCTCGATTAGCCAATTTCAAGCTTGAACCCGACATTGAGAAACTAGGTAAAATCACACAAGTGTTCACCAAAGGTCAAAGTGTGTTGGTGCAAGTGGTGAAAGAACCCATTTCTACCAAAGGTCCGAGACTTTCTTGTGAAATCAGCATAGCGGGTAGATATCTTGTCTTAGTTCCTTTTTCAAACACCATCAGCATTTCCAAAAAAATTGCTGAAAAGGATGAAAGACAAAGACTCATTAAACTTATCACCTCAATCAAACCCGAGAATTTTGGTGTCATCATCAGAACAGTTGCTCAAAACAAAGAAGTTGCAGAGCTTGACAGGGATTTGAAAGAGCTTGTCGCTAAATGGGAGGAAGGTTACAAGAACCTAAGGACTGCCAAAAACACCGACAAAATCATTGGTGAAATGGGAAGAGCCAACTCCATTTTGAGAGATATGCTCAATGAAAGTTTCGACAGCATCACCGTTGACAGCAAAGAAACTTTTGAAGAAATCAAAAGCTTCCTGAAAAGAATTGCTCCCGACAAAGAAAAAATCCTAAAGCTTTACAATGGAAAAGATAAACTTTTCGAAAACACAGGAATCGAAAAGCAAATAAAGTCATCTTTTGGTAGAACGGTGAGCATGCCCAATGGTGGTTACCTCATCATCGAACACACAGAAGCTTTGCATGTAATTGATGTGAACAGTGGCAACAAATCTAACACTGAAGGTAGCCAAGAAGAAACCGCTCTCAAGGTGAACTTAGAAGCTTGCAGAGAAATTGCCAGGCAAATGAAACTTAGAGATTTGGGCGGAATCATTGTCATTGATTTCATTGACATGAAAGACAATGAACATAAAAATCTTGTCTATTCCGCCATGAAAGAAGAAATGATGGGTGACAGAGCAAAATACACCATTCTGCCTCTAAGCAAGTTCGGATTGATGCAAATCACCAGACAAAGAGTTAGACCAATTGTGGATGTAAAAACACTTGAAACATGCCCAACTTGCAATGGCACGGGTAATATCTCTTCTTCTATCAACATCACCGACCAAATAGAAAACACTTTAGAATTTTTGTTAACCAGACAAAATGAAAAAAATATCACTATAGTTGTTCATCCTTTTTTACATTCGCACTTCACCAAAGGGCTAATCAGCCAACAAGTGAAATGGTATTTGAAGCACAAAAAATGGGTAAAGGTAGTGAAAGACTCAACCATCGGTAGA
>JBDNDT010000162.1:0-6188 GCA_046718985.1 Cytophagales bacterium | reverse complement strand
ATTGTTTTCATAGCTATATTATTGATTGTTAACGGAGTACAGCTATATTTGTACTTGGAAAAAAAGAAAGATTCTGAATCAAAAGACCAAGTGATTCTTGAAAAAGATGAAACCAACAAAAAGTTGTTGGCCTCTTATGACTCCTTACAATTAGTTTATGAACGCTTAATTGAAGAAAGAGAAAAGCTTAATATGGACAACACGGAGTTAAAGTCTCAATTGGAGTCTATAACTTTGGAAAGAGACAGATTCAGAACTCAAGCAGTTGCCGCATCTCAACTTCCAGCTCTTAGACTGAAACTGAAAGAATATGAATCTAAAATTGATGACCTCATCAAAGAACTCGACAATGCAAAAAGAGAAAGAGAAGCATTGTTCAGACAAAATTCTGAGTTGAAGGAAGAGAAACAAGCTTTGAGAGATTCTATCAATAATATCATCAACATCAAAGAAAAGTTAGAAGAAAAGGTTGCTTTAGCCTCGATTTTGAAAGCTGACAATTTCAAAGTGACTGTGTTAACCAAAAAAGGAAAAGAAAAAGAAGATGATGGAATGTCTTACAAAGCCAAAAACATTGACAGGGTGAAAGTAACCTTCAATGTGTTCGAGAACAAAGTTGCTAAAGTGGAAACAAAAACATTCTATTTGAGAGTTTTAGGCCCTGACGGTGCAGCATTATATGACGAAAACACTGGTGGTGGCTCTGTTGAAGTGGAAGGTAAAGATGTGTTTTTTACATCTAAACAAGATTTGCTTTATGATGGAAGAAAACAAACAGTAACTTTCCAATACCGTAAAAACTCTGATTGGAAAAAAGGAAAGCACACAGTTGAAGTGGTGTGTGAAGGTCAAAAAATCGGTTCAGGAAATTTCACAGTGAGATAAACTATATTTAATTAATATCAAGCCATGCTCGTCATGGCTTTTTTTTTGCCAAAAGATGAAAGAAATAGTAGAAAAAAAATTTGACACATATCTTAAAGACCTGGTTTCTTTGTTGTCATTTCCATCTGTTAGTGCAGACCCTAAGTTCAAAATGAGTGTGTTGCAAACAGCTGATTTTGTGTCTAGTTTGTTAAAAAAGGCCGGAATTCAACATGTGGAAATTATCGAAACTGAAGGAAATCCAATTGTGTATGCTGAAGAGATAATCTCCAAGGAGTTACCGACAGTCTTGATGTACGGACATTATGACGTTCAACCAGCAGACCCCATAGAGCTATGGGAATCGAATCCTTTTGAACCTGTGGTGAAAGATGGCAAAATCTATGCTCGTGGTGCTGCTGACGATAAAGGTCAGTTTTTGACACATATCAAAGCAGTAGAACTGCTCAACGAATTGGGAGAACTGAAATATAACCTCAAAATTTTAATTGAAGGTGAAGAAGAAATCGGTTCAGACAATTTACCCAAATTTGTAACCAACAACAAAGAAAAACTGAAAGCTGATGTGGTCTTGATTTCTGACACATCAATGGTATCTTCTGACATTCCTTCCATCACCACCGGTTTGAGAGGGCTTTCTTATGTTGAAGTTGAATTGACGGGCCCAAACCGTGATTTACACTCCGGTGTCTATGGAGGTGCTGTGATGAACCCTATCAACACCTTATGTGAAATGATTGCAAGTTTGAGAAATGAAAAAGGTGAAATCACCATTCCCGGTTTTTATGATAAAGTGGTCAATCTCTCAAATGAAGAAAGAGCCAAAATCAATGAAATACCGTTTTCTATTGAGGAATATAAAAATGATTTGGGAGTTCAAGACCTCAACCCTACTGATGAATACACTGCAATAGAACTCACTGGTATCCGCCCAACATTGGATGTGAATGGTATTTGGGGTGGATACACCGGGGAAGGTGCAAAAACTGTGTTGCCTAGCAAAGCCTTCGCTAAAATTTCAATGAGGCTTGTTCCTGACCAAAGCCCGGATGAAATCACTGAACTGTTTACAAATCATTTTGAAAAAATCGCACCAAAGGGGGTAAAAGTGAAAGTAACTCCTCATCATGGAGGTTATCCTGCTGTGACTTCGATAAGTTCAGAGTGGTATAAAAAGGCTGAGCTTGCTTATGAAAAAGTTTGGGGTAAAAAACCCATTCCTACCCGTGACGGCGGCAGCATACCAATTGTGGCGATGTTTCAAAAAGAATTAGGCATTGACACCCTTTTGATGGGTTTTGGTTTAGATTCAGATTGCATACACTCACCAAATGAGCATTTTAGTCTTGAGCATTTAAAAAAAGGTATTTTGACTATCGCGGCTTTTTTGAATACTTAAACTCAAAACATATCGTTATTTGTCAAAATTTAAGACCATGAAGCATTTCCTTTTGACATTGTTAGTTCTGACCGTGTTCTCTTCCGTAACTAACAGTTGTGTGAAGAAACCAAAATATGGCAAACCCAAAGGAACAAAATCAATGCCATGCCCCGGAAAAGACTGCAATTGAGTAAATATTTCTCCGCTAAAGTCTGATGTTTTTTATATCTCTGAAAATCATTAGCCCTTTAACAGCTTGTCTGCTTCATCTAAAATGCTTGGTCTTCCGCCATAAGCTTCTGAAATGTTTTTGTCATTGAACACCTCTGAGGTGGGGCCGAAAGCTACCAATCTTCTGTTAATCATGATAACAGAGTCGAAATAATCTTTCACTTTTCCCAAGTCATGGTGAATGATGAGCACAGTTTTCTTTTCTTTCACCAATGATTTGATGAGACTCACAATTTTTTCTTCACTTTTGGCATCTACACCCACAAAAGGTTCGTCAAACATCAAAATCTCAGCTTCTTCGCATAAAGCACGAGCAATGAACACCCTTTGTTGTTGCCCACCTGAAAGACCCCCTATTTGCCTGTCTTTGAAAGGCAACATATCAACCTTTTGGAGTGCTTCATAAGCTTTGTTTTTATCTTTTTCATTGAATAGTTGAAAGACTTTTTTGTGTGGAATTCTCCCTGTGAGCACAATATCCAACACAGTTGCCGGAAATGACCAATCAATTTCTTCCTTTTGTGGGATATAAGCAATTTTATCTCTCACTTGCTCAATGTTGAGGTTGTTGATTAGAATTTTACCTGAATCAGGTTTCACCAAACCCAAGATAGATTTGAAGAAAGTAGATTTCCCGGCACCATTCGGACCCAAAAGACCATAGAGTTTTCCTGATTCCAGCTCCAAGTTGATGTGTGAAAGCACCGGTTTTGAATGATAAGAACAAGATACATCATCAATCAAGATGGTATATTTTCCCCAATTGCCTGAATGATTACCTTTTTTGTGGATTTTTCTGGTAACAACCCAAAAAATGAAACCAAAAAGAAATACCAACACAAAAATCAACTGATAAGGAATTTCAGACACCAAATGTTTTTGTTCAGGAATTGTTTTAGAGAGACTTTCAACAATGTTGTCAGTGTTGCTGACTAACATTTTAAGGTAAGTGTCAGCATTTGAATCCATTGGGCCAAGGGCGTCAGCATAAAGCTGTTTGCCTAACAAAATTTTATGATCTTTAGCAAATTGGTCAAAAAACTTAGGATTCAGGGTGCTTTCCACGAAAACTGCTGCAATTTGTTTTTCTTTCACCGTTTTCGAAAGTTTGACCATATCTTCAATCATCACCTCAGCATCTGTTGATATTCCCATGGCCGAAAGAACCTCAAAGCCGTACCTATTTCCATAATATCTGAAAGCATCATGAGTGGTGATGAGAATTCTCTTTTGTTGAGGAATTTTTGAGGATTTTAAGAGAATATAATCATGGGTCTGGTCAAGTTTATTTTGATACTGAGTTTCAAGCAATGAAATTACTTTTTGTTTTTCAGGATAACAACTTTTTAGTGATGATGAAATGTGCTTCACCATTTCTTTCATCAGCAAAGGATCCATCCAAACATGCGGATCCGGTGATTCAAAAGTGTTTGAGTTTTGAATAGGATTTATGTTTTGAGTAGCCACAATAACAGGGCATTTTTTGGGTTCATTAAGCATTTTCCCCAACCAACCTTCAAGATGTAAGCCATTGACTATTAAAACATCAGATGAGAATATTTTTTTCACATCGCCCGTCACGGGTTCATAGCTGTGAGGATCAATGCCCGGTTCAAGCAGGCAATCTACCACAAAATCATCATCATCAACTAAGTTACTCACCACATCAGCTAAAATGGTGTTAGAGGTGAGAATCGTTATTTTTTGCTGTGCATATAGCAAAGACGTAAACAAGAAAAAAACTAAAAATAACACTCTCTTATAATTCTTCATCTGATAAATTTACATAAATTTCTTTGCAAACCTTGTGTGGAACATGATGTGAAATGGTATTGACCAATAATTTCATAGAACCATCAAAAGGAAATTTCTCAGTAACCTCCACTTTTGCTCCTAATACCAATCCTAAATGACTACAATATCGAAGAAATTCTTCCTCGTCTTGTTTCACATTTGAAATGAAAGCTTTTTTTCTTTCTTCCAAGTCAAGCAGAGATAATTGACTTTCGTTTGGCAATTCTCCTTCAATTGTGGGTATTGGATCGCCATGAGGATCGGTTTTTGGATAGCCCAAGAATTGGTCAAGTCTTTTGATGAGCAATTCTGAATTGATGTGCTCCAATTGCTCAGCCACAGAATGAACTTGTTCCCAACCGAAACCCAACTTCTCTACCAAAAAAACCTCCCATAAACGGTGTTTTCTAATTAAATCTATTGCAATGTTCCTTCCTTCTTTCGTCAGCACCACACCTTTGTATTTTTCATGGCTCACCAAACCTTTCTTTGACAAACGAATCACCATATCGCTGGTTGATGCAGCTGATGTGCCTAATGCTGCTGCCAAAGCATTGGTGTTAGCCATTTTTCCTTCATCATTTTCGATGTGAAAAATATGTTTTAAATAATTTTCTTCCGTAGTGCTTAACTCGACTGCCATTTTATTTTTTTAGAGAATTTTATCTCACCTCAATCCGTTTTTTATAAGATTGCTTCCTTTTCAATCACAAAGTTAAGCCGATTTAGACTAGTCTAAAATCTTATCCTTTGATTTTTTATTAGTTTTGCACAAAAACTTTTGATAATGATTGAATTTCTGTTTGAAAAAAACACCTCCTACTTTGATTTTACAATTGAAATTTCTTCTGAACCTTTTACAAAAGATGATTTCAAACTCAAAGTGATTGATAATAAACCGATTATCAATTTATCATTCAAACAATGTAACATAAGTCATAAAAAAGAAAAAATCCGAAAATCTGCAATTAAATGCTTGGTCAACATTCGAGATTTCAATGCAGAAAGAGTTATTTTAAAAGCTGATAAAGATGATTTTATTCCCTTTTTCGAGGGCGTTTTCCTCAATTCTTATGTTTATGAACATTCAAAATCAGAGAAATCTCCAAACAAAACCATAACTTTTGTTGTGCCTGTTGAGATAAAAGAGAAAATAGAAACGCTAAAAAATCTTTTTCAATGGGTGAATTTATGTAGAGATTGGGTGAATGAACCCTATAACTCTCTCAATGCCATCACATTTGCTCAAAAGATGGAGAACACAGCGATTTCATTGAACATAAACTCACAAATTTTAGAGCAGAAACAAATAGAGTCCTTGAAAATGGGTGGTCTAATTGCAGTGAACAAAGGAAGCACTTGCCCCCCTACTTTCACGATTTTAGAACACAAACCGGAATATCGTTTAAATGAGAAACCAATTGTTCTTGTTGGCAAAGGTGTGGTGATGGACACCGGGGGATATACCTTGAAAGATACCCCCAACAGTATGGAGATCATGAAATGTGACATGTCAGGTGGTGCAATCGTTTCTAATATAATTTTTGCAGTAGCTTCTGAAAAGTTACCAATTTGGTGCATTTCTTTAATTCCGGCAACAGACAACATGGTCGGACCCAATGCTTTGGTGCCGGGTGAAGTAATCACCATGTCAGATGGAAAAACCGTAGAAGTGTTGAATGCTGATGCCGAGGGGAGATTGATATTGGCTGATGCATTGGTTTATGCCAAAAAATTTGACCCTGAATTGGTGATAGATGTAGCCACTCTCACTGGATCTGCCATTTCAACCATCGGTCAAGAGGGAGCTGTATTGTGTGCAGAGGTTGACGAAAAGACCAAACAAAACCTTAAAATTGCATCCGAAATCACCTATGAGAGATGGGTTGAACTGCCG
>JBDNDT010000161.1:0-6193 GCA_046718985.1 Cytophagales bacterium | reverse complement strand
AGTTCTATGCCAAGCCCCGAGTCGGTCATTTTCTTGATGGGAAGCGTTGCTATGAACAGAAAAGAATTTACTTCACCGATATATCAGTTTTGCTATGAATCGAAATTATTTGCTAATTTTAAGTGAGGAAAAAAAACAAAACCCATCTTGTGAAGAAAAGCCCCAACGCCTTTGTTGGGTATTCTTCAAAAGAAATTTTAGATGTTGTTTTTGGAAATCATACACACTTTTTGAAACACTACCAAATATTTTTTAGTTTGCTGTCAACAAAAAATGATTTGATGGATCTTGGGTTTTTGAAATAGAACGAATTAATATGATTAAGTTCCTTTTGTTCTTGAAAACATCATTCGCTTGATTTCTTTTTGAGGAAAATTTTTTTCAAGACCGTCAAAAGATTATCCCATGCAATGGCAAAGGCATCGGTTTCAAAAATTCTGGAATCATTTCTTGCTTGTTTCAAGAAAAACAAACCTACGGGTAACAGTATAAAATTCCCCATCCACATTCCCACTACAACCGGAATAGCCCCTTCTTTTGACATTTGAGTGCCTATCATGCTAAACAGATAATAAACCACAAAAAAGACCACCGAAACCAACAATGGCAATCCTAGTCCACCTTTTTTGATGATTGAGCCCAAGGGTGCTCCAATCAAAAACATAATCACACAGGCCACTGCTTGTGTAAATTTTCTGTTTCTTTCAATGTCATAGCCATTCCTTTCTTTGCTCATGAACCAAGCTCTTTCTTTGAAAGAAATAAGATAATTTTTAACAGCCCTGGCATTTCCCAAAGCCAAACCCACCAATTGTCTTTTTTCTTCAATTGAGAGTTGGTTTTTTTTATGCTTTAATTGTTGGGTGTTGATTGAACTGTCTATCGGTTGATGCCTGAACTGATAATTATATAGATTGTGAATGGTAGGTTTCACACTTTGTTTGATGGTTGTGATTTCTTTGTTCAATGAGTCAACATCACCGCTGAGCTGAGCGACATTTCTCATCACCGCATTGGTGGTGAACAGCTCTTCTCGAGTTCTGTTCAGTTTGAAAGATTCTAAACTGAACATGATTTTGCTATAGTCAAAATGGTTTCTGACGAACTGTTCTGAAAGATTTTGTCCTGTTTTTTCATCAAACACCTCGCTGTAACTTCTTCCTTTGAAAAGTTCCATTTGCAGATATTTTTCATTCATCACCGTTTTCATGCTTCCGGAGTCAGCAAAAATCACCTCTGTGTTTCCTCTTCCTGAGGTATGGTTATAGATGATTACATTTTTTAAACCTCCTGTCTCGGGGTCTTTTTCACTGATTTTGATGGCATAACCCGGAATTCCGTAATAAAAAGAACCTTCTTTCAATGAGATAGCCGGTTTTTTCTGTCGAACATCATAAAGCAAACTGAAAGCTTTGAGATTGGCATAAGGCACAATGTTGTTGCTGATGTAAAATGCCAAACCCGAAACGAGCAACACGAATACAAAAATCGGAAGCAAAACCCTTGGAAGTGAAACACCTACACTTTTGATGGCGGTGAGCTCAAAATGTTCTCCTAAATTTCCGAAAGTGATAAGAGAAGAAACCAAGATTGCCAATGGAAAGGCAGCAGGCATCATATTGATGCTGAAAAAACCCATTAGACGTGCGTAAACCCAAATTCCTAAGTTTTTACCTACCAAGTCTTCAAGATAACTCAGCATGAACTGCAAGAGCAAAATGAAAACAACTACAGAAAAAGTTAAGATAAATGGCCCAATAAAAGCCTTTAGCACCAATTTATCGAGTTTTTTAACCATGACGGTCGCAATATACGAATAAGTTTGCTGTCCTTTAATGGTTTCAGTAGATAGGATTTTTGGGTTTATGCATCATAAAGTATGTAATTTCAAATCTGAAGTTTTGGTGAAGAAAGCGAAACTGAAACTAAATCTTTCAAAAATTGTTAACAAATTGATGAGAATGAATCAATTCTATGTGCTTTTTATCTTTTGGGCTTTCAGCATTTGCAATGCCCAACCTTCTAAAAATCAAAACAAAATGAAAATAGACATTTGGAGTGATGTGGTTTGCCCGTTCTGCTATATCGGGAAACAAAAACTTGAAAAGGCTATCCTTAATTCAGGTTTGAGCAAAGATGTTGAAGTTGTTTGGCACAGTTTTCAGTTGGATCCCGACATTCCTAAAGGAACATCCATGAATGCAACAGATTATTTAGCCAAGAGAAAAGGTTGGTCTAAGCGTGATATGGAAGGGATTTATGCTCAACTCTCGCAAAATGGAAAAGCTAATGGAATTGATTTCAATTTTGATAAATGTCTTTCTTTCAACACATTTGATGCACACAGGCTCATTCATTGGTCAAAAACACACAATAAATCTACTGATATGAAAAACGCCTTGTTGAAAGCTTATTTCAGCGAAGGCAAAGATTTGTCATCAGCATCGGTTTTGGTTCAAGTTTGTGTTGATTTGGGGCTTGATGCCAATGAAGCATCAGAAGTGCTCAAAAGCCAAGCCTTTGAAAAAGAAACTATTCAAGATTTTTTAGAAGCAAGACAAATCGGAATCAGAGGCGTTCCGTTTTTTCTCTTTAATAGGAAACATAGCATTTCAGGGGCAGTAGAAGATGGTGTTTTTGAAAGAACACTCAAAAAGGCTTTTGAAGAATATAAAAAGTCAATTTCAATGAGTGGGACTTCAACTGACGGTGCAGTTTGTGAGCCAAATGCTGCTTGTGATTAAGTTATTCAAAAGCTGAAAACTTTTATTTTCAGCTTTTGAATCTATCATTTATAATTTTCTGACAGCTTCGATCATGTCGAAAGTTTCGGCATAGTGTTCAGCTTCTCCGATTTTTTCTCCTCTTTTTTTGCCCAAACGAACAATCACGGCATCTTTTGAAGGCACACAGATGATATATTGACCCAAAATGCCTCGGCAATAAACGATGTCTTCTCCCTTGTGATTGGGAATCAGCCAAAATTGCCATCCATAAAAGTCAATTTTGTTACCTGTTTTGTGATGAATGAGTTCACTTGGTTTTAAAGCTTTCATGAGATATTCAGGAGAAACAATTGTATCGCCATTCCAAATGCCTTGGTTCAAAATCAACCTTCCTATGCGTGCAAAATCCCGAGCATTTGAATAAAAGCAACAATAAGCTTTCTCAATTCCGCCTTTTTGGTCTAAGCTCCACTGAGCTTCTCGCTCAGCACCAATTTTTGACCACAACATTTTTTGGGCAAAGTCACTGGTTTTCATTCCTGTTGCTTTCTCAAGAACCATAGCCAACACTTCGGTGTCACCGCTTTTGTAAGAAAACTTGATGCCCGGCTCTTCCACAGCTTCTAGTTTTGAAACAGTTTTGTATAAATCATTCCCATAATAAGCTTCTGTTGTCATTGAAAACGGACTGGCATAAGATTCATCCCAGCTCAAACCGGCACTCATGGAGAGCAAATGCTTGATAGTGATTTTTTCTTTGCCGTTTACTTTGAAATCTTCTAAGAAATCTCCAACCGGTTGATCTACGGATTGAATATATTTCTTGTCAATCGCTATGCCAACCAACAAACTGACAATTGATTTGGCCATTGAGAATGAGTTTGAAATCGAAGTAGAGTCATAACCTTGCCAATATCTTTCTTCCACGATGCTGTCACCAACGGCTACTAAAAAAGCAACTGATTCAAGTTTCTCGTGAATGGGATTGAGCTCATCAAAAACGCCCGTTTGGTTATATGTGTTAGCGATTTTCCATTTATCGGGTTCATTTGAGGGGGATATTTTGGCTTGGTCGAAGATTTTATAATCATCAATGTCAGCGAAATTGTATATTACAGCTTTGTAAACATAAGTCTTTCCGCTGGCAAAGATGTAAATGTTTAAAAAGACAAGTTTGGCTAGAAAAAACAGCCCTAAAAATTTGAAGATTTTTTTCATCATCAGGTGATTGTTTTGAGGCTTAAATGTAAACAAAATTTAATTTGAATAAGCGTTTAACTAGAATTACGCTTTTGAATTCTATTACGAAGGATTTAGAAAATTGGGTTATCAGTTGTTTATTGTAGGAAACTTGTTTCAAGAAATGAAATAATCCCAAATTAGGCTATATCATAATTTGAGATTAATCACTTTCATATTTTGTCCTATCGAACTTTCTATAGTTTAAAGAAATTATTTAGTATTTAGCACAAAAGCGGAACATATAGAATTTCTTTCATTAGCTATTATTGGGTTTATTTATCACAAAAAAACCGATACTCATATTTGAATATCGGTTTGCATTTTAAAGTTAGATTTTTATTTCAGACAAGTTTTTCCAACAAGCCGTCAACGATTCCATAAGACAATGATTCTTTGGCGTCCATCCAAAAATCACGGTTCATGTCTTTGAGAACTTTTTCGAAATCTTGGTTGCAGTTTTTTGCAAGAATTTCAGCACTCAAATTCTTCGTTTTGATGATTTCCTCCATTTGAATCTCAATGTCAGAGGCTTGACCCCTAGCTCCACCGCTGGGTTGATGAATCATCACCCTAGCATGAGGAAGCACAAATCTTCTGCCTTTCGTGCCACCGGAAAGAATGATAGAACCCATCGAAGCCGCCAAACCTGAACAAATGGTCGAAACAGGGCTAGAAATGCTTTGCATGGTGTCATAAATTGAAAAGCCTGAAGTCACATAACCTCCAGGACTGTTGACAATCAGTTGGATTTCCTTTCCCGGATCTATCAACTCAAGATATAACAACCTGTCAACCACATGCTTTGCTGAATCGTCATCAACCTGACCCCATAAAAAAATCTTTCTTTCACTCAATAATTTTGACTCGATGGTGTCTTGTGTTGAACTGATTTTTTCCATTTTGGTGATATTTTTTTTAAACTAATGAATGATTGATAAATTAAGCCTCTTGCATTTCTTTTGCTGCCAAAAAACGTTCTGCTTCCAAAGCTGCCATGCAACCTGAACCCGCTGCTGTCACCGCTTGGCGATAAATGTGGTCTTGAACATCACCCGCAGCAAAAACACCCTCAACATTGGTTTGTGTAGTGCCCGGTTTGGTGATCACATATCCATTTTCGTCCAAATCTAAAATCCCTTTGAAAATGTCAGTGTTTGGTTTGTGACCAATGGCCACAAAAAATCCTTGAGCCTCTAGTTTTCTTTCTTCACCCGTTTTGTTGTTTTTCACCAAAGCACCTTCCACTTTGTCATCTCCCAAGACCTCCAAGGTTTCAGTGTTCCAAAGCACCTCGATGTTTGGTGTGCCCAACACTCGCTTTTGCATGATTTTTGATGCTCTCATCTCGTCTTTTCTCACCAACATATACACCTTGTTGCAAAGCTTTGCCAAATAACTTGCTTCTTCACATGCAGTGTCACCTGCGCCCACAATCACGACATCTTTTCCTCGATAAAAGAAACCATCGCAAACAGCACAAGCTGAAACTCCGGCATACATCAACTTTTGCTCTGAAGGCAAACCAAGCCACTTCGCAGAAGCGCCCGTTGAAACAATCACCGTTTCGGCAATGATTTCATGATTTTCATCAACCAACACTTTCAATTGGTCAGGATTTGAAAAATCTACTGAAGTTGCCAAGCCATATCTCACTTCTGTTCCGAATCTTTCGGCTTGTTTTTGAAAATCTTCCATCATTTTCGGACCATGTACACCATCAGGATATCCCGGATAATTCTCCACATCGTTTGTGATTGTCAACTGACCACCAATTTGAGGTCCGGTATAAATCACTGGTTTCAAAGATGCCCTTGCAGCATAAATTGCCGCTGTGTAGCCCGCAGGTCCTGACCCTAAAATCAAGCACTGAATATGTTCTTGTGTCATAAAAATTTTGCTGAAAATGTGATGTTTTAATAACTCTCAAAACCCATCTTAGGTTCAAACACAAGACACAAAGAAAGAACAATTCAACAGAATAATCAAACTAATTTAATATCATACCGGTTCCTCGCACTCAAACACATTGCATGAACATGATTTTTTTTCAAAAAATATTTTGTTGGTCATTCAATGCTAAAGATAGATTTAAGACCTGTTTTTTGTAACAGTATTTTTTTTGGGCAACCCGCCTTGAGGGCGGCCGGGCTGGCGAGGCTCGCTCTTTTTTGTTCCGTTGCACTACACAAAAAAGGAGCTCAAACAAACCTCGCCATCCCTGTTGC
>JBDNDT010000160.1:0-6221 GCA_046718985.1 Cytophagales bacterium | reverse complement strand
TCCTTTTCCTACTATATATTTTTTTATTTCCATAGCTCTTCGTTCAGAAAGACCGACGTTCAAGTTTTCATCACCAAGTTTTTCTGTATGCCCCCATAATTCTGCTTCGAGTGTAGGGTATTTCACCATGATGTTGAAAATTTCATCTAGTGCAGGAAACGAAGTTTCAACAATTTTGGGAGTTCCTTGATGAAATATGATGTTGTTCAACACAAGACTTGAGCCTTTTTCTATAGGAATAAGAATGAGGTCTTTTCGTTTTTCTTTGAAATGAGGATAGATAGATGGGTCTAAGCTTTCGGATAAATTGAAATATCCGGTTTGTTCAATCTCAAATTCAACTGTTTTATCTCTCTTTGCGATAAATTCAAAATATCCGTTTTTTTCTGATTTGATTTTTTTCACCTCTTCACCTTGCTTGATTTTAATTTCAAGACTCAGGTCATTTTTTTCGTTTTCAGAACGGGTATAACCAAATATTTTGATGTCATTTCCAATCAATTCCTTTGGTTTCAGAGTAATTTCATAAATGTCTTGTCTTGTTTTCGGACTTGTTTTGATAAGATAAGCTGTTGATAGGTCTTCTGTAGTCGAAAAATATGCATCAAAACCAATTGAGTTGATTTTAGGTCCTAAGTTTTTGGGTTTGCTCCAATTTAAATAAGTATCATCAAGTTTTTCAGAAACGAATATATCGGCACTTCCATAACCCGGATGACCGAAAGAAGAAAAATAAAGCTTATTTCCATCAGGGCTCAAAAAGGGACTCAACTCATTTGCCGAAGTGTTTAACACTTCGCCCATGTTTTTGGGCTCTGTCCATGTTCTGTCTTTGATTAAAAAACTCACGTAAAGATCTTTCAGCCCTTTGCTGTCTTTTCTTTGAAGTGTCATCAATAAGACTTTTCCATCAGATGACAAGAAAAACTCTTGGTTTTTGCTCTCGTTGTAAAAGTTTTTGATATTCAAAGATTTAGGAAATTCCCACTCTTTGCCATTCCATTTGGTTGTAGAAACTCCAAGCTTGCATGAACTGTCGGGCATATATTTATTTCCTAACAACAAAGTTTTTCCACCATCAGCAATCGAACACACATAATTTGCGTCTTTGTTGTTTAAAGGTCTTCCTAATCTTTTTCCCTCACTCCAAGTTCCGTTTTCTAATTTGTAAGTGTGGAAAATATCATCTTTTCCTTCTGTACCAAAATTTCCCGGGTCATCCCTTCTGGTATAGTAAAGTTCATTTCCATCAGCTGAAATCACCGGTACCAATTCAACAAATGGGGAATTGATATGGTCAGGTAATCTTTGTGGGTTAGCAAAAAGTTCCCAATCATCCAAAAGTTCAATGTCTGTTGTCCAATTTCCCAAAGAAACCTTTGTAACATGTAGGCTGCCTTTGAAAACAGTGAATCCAAAACTTTTACCCATGGGTTCAATTGATTGCTCTTCGACAATAGGAATCTCATTCACATAAATGGTTAAAAATTTATGCCTCACTGAAATTCCCACTGTTTTTACTTCTTTGATTTTATCAGGCCAGTTTTTTTCTATCATTGGGGTTTCTTTGCTGTCGATATATTTCAATAATTCAAAAGTTTTATTGGATTTCCACCTGAAAATATAAGCATTGCTATTGTCTTTACCTGAGAACATAACACCGATTTTGTTGCCTACACTTTTTTTGAATTCAAAATCAACAAAGTAATGGTCAGGATCTTGTTCAACATAAGACTTGGTATAATTCCATGGTAATGAATCATAGATTTCTATCTTGTAAAGTCCATTTTCTAAAATGTAGTTGATGTTTTCTTTTTTCTGCAAAAACCATTTTTGAGCGTTGTTGTCGAAATCGTCAGAAATAATATAGTTTTTGTGGGTGTCTTGAGCAAAAGTGATTGCAAAAGTAAAACTTATAAAAATGAAAAAACTTCTAAAAGGCATGTAAATCGGTTTTTATGGTCACAAGCTAAATAAAATCGAAGAAAACTTCAATTAGTTTTTCGAAATGAATGAATAATTCGAGAATTAGTGTCAATTTTTTAAAAAAAGTGAACAAAAGCAAATAGTTTTAGTATTGATAGAAAACTTATTAATGTTTTGTTTTTTCAAATGAATTCACTCTTTTTTAATAAGTTTTTAATATGTTAGTTTAAATTTGTGTGTCTGAAAAATATCATTTTAAGTATATAAGATTGTTTTGAACATTGTTAAAAATTCAATAAAATGACAATATTAGATTTCACTATCAGGCTTTTAGTAGCAGTGGCTTTAGGAGTGGTTGTAGGTTTTGAAAGACAATGGAGGCAAAAAAGTGCAGGATTGAGAACAAACACACTTGTTTCATTAGGTTCGGCAGCATTCACGCTTATTTCATTTATGCTCACATAAACGGTAGATGCAGATGGGGTTTACAGTGGTGATGCCACTCGAATCATTGGTCAAATCGTAACAGGAATTGGTTTTTTGGGCGGTGGTGTAATTCTAAAAGATGGATTGAGCATTCAAGGCCTCAACACTGCTGCCACCATTTGGTGTTCTGCAGCAGTTGGCGCTTTTGCAGGTGTAGGTTTGTTTGTTGAAGCTACTATTGTTGCTTTCACAATTATGTTTTCACACATGTTGCTTCGCCCAATTGGAAATCGGATCAATAAGATAAATTTTCAAAAACCTGAAAATGCAACTTACATTTATTCATTTAGAATAAGGTGTAAGGAAGAGGTTGAAAACCATTTAAGAGTACTCATACTATATGCCTTGAAACATGAGTCAAACATGCAACTTCGATCTTTAAAAAGCAATGATGATGTTAATCCCTCATTTGTGTTTATCGAAGCAGAGATATTAGCCAATGGAAAGCATGATATTCAAATGGAAAAATTGGCCGGCAATATCACTTTGGAAAGCGGAGTCACACAGGTGAGTTGGGAAATCAATGGTCAACAGGGTGAGTGAAATCTATAATGGCTTGTTGAAAACTGACACAATTATTTATGTGTGAAAATTTAATAGACGAATTAATATTTGATTAACACTAATTTTGCCAATAAATCGCAATATTTTTTTATTAATTTGTTTAAAACCATTTTTAGCTTGATAATAGGTTACATCAATTTAAAAAATGACTTAGCAATGGTGAACTTTACAATTTTTTCAAAAATATGAATTAGCTTAAATAAGATTTCTTTTTGAAACTAAAGCATTAATAAAAACAATATTTCGATTTACTTTATCTCAGTTCCTCATTTTCACTTTATCCAAAGCATCAATAATGATATTCAAAGCCAAATTAATCTCAGTTGAATTAATATTCAAAGGAGGGGCTAATCTGATTGAATTGTCACAAAACAAAAACCAATCACTTATTAATCCGAAATTCAAACAATTATCAATCACTTTTTGTACAACTTCAAAACTTTCGAGTTCAATTGCCATCATCAATCCTGCTGTTCTCACTTCTTTAATCATATCATGTTTCATCCCTTCAAGCAGTTGTTTGTTTCTGAGCATAACATTTTGACATAATTCTTCTTCTTGAATTACTCGCAACGTTGCTAATGATGAGGCGCAACAAACCGGATGACCTCCAAAAGTAGTGATATGTCCCAAAATTGGATCTCTAGAAATTACTTGCATAATTTCTTTGGAGGTGATGATGGCGCCGATGGGCATCCCGCCTCCCATACCTTTTGAGGAAACCAAAATATCAGGAACAATGCCTATTTGCTCGAAAGCCCAAAAAGTCCCTGTTCTGCCAAAACCTGCTTGAATTTCATCCAAAACAATTAACACCTCTTTTTCAAGGCATCTTTCTTTCAAGGCTTTCCAGAATTGAAGACTTGCCGTTCTCACACCTGCCTCACCTTGAACCGTTTCTATGAAAATTGCACATGTGTCATGGTTTATTTTTTCTAAGTCTTCAATGATACCAAATCGAATTTGCTTGCAATTCGGCAACAGGGGTTCATAACCCATTTTAAAAAATGGGGAACCCATCAATGATAATGGCCCTTGCGAGCTTCCATGATAAGCGTTTTCGCAGGAAACGAATTCACTTTTTCCGGTGAATTTCTTTGCTATTTTCATTGCTCCGTCAATGGCTTCAGAGCCTGAATTCACCAAATAAACATTGTTCAGGTTTTTCGGTAAGGTTTCGACTAAAGCTTTTGCCAACAAGGCTTGAGGACTTAAAGCAAACTCGCCATAAACCATCACATGCATATATTTATCCAATTGTTGATGGATGGCTTTCAGCACTTTAGGATGACGATGTCCCACATTACTCACCGAAATGCCTGAAATCATGTCCAAGAGTTTCTTCCCATTTTTGTCAAAAATATAACTTCCTGAAGCACTTTCCACCTCAATCAACAGAGGATAAGGCGAAGTCTGGGCATTATATTTTAGAAAAAGCTCTCTAGTCGTCATTAAATTATAGAATATTTTGGCAACTCTTCAACAATTATTACTGTTCCATTTGGCAATTTTTGAAAAACTATATGTTCTTTTCCATTGGTGAGTGTGAAAAAAGTTGCATTCAATTCAGATTGATAACAGAAAGTTTGCATCCAAGCTTCAGTATTCAGTTTTTGGCTTTGCGCTTTACATTCAAGCAAAATAAAGGGCTGGTTTTCTTTAAAAATTACCAAATCGGTTCTTTTCGAAAGTTTATTAAACTTTAAGCTCTTTTCGACGCTCATCAGACTTAGAGGGTATTCAAGAAATTGGTTTAAAAAGATAATAGCGTGTTGCCTTACCCACTCTTCAGGGGTTAATTTCAAGTTTTTCTTTCTCACCGGATCTTTGATAGTCATTTCAGGTGACCAGTTGTGTGGCAATGGAGGAACTTGAAAAGAAGAGTGCAATTTGATGATTTTTTTCACAAAGTTAGGTTAAAATTTTCAAAAAATGGCTTGGTTTTTTAGAGTTGTTTTCTTATTTATAACAACTTAGCGGTTAATTAACAACGTTTTAAAAAGGAATTTAAAGCATGATTTTTTGCTAAAATATAATTTATACAGTGGAAACACCTTAAAATCCACATTTCAGTTTATTGTTATTTTCTTAAATGCTTTAAACATCTGTGATTCAAGAATGCTATTAAACGTAAAATCCATAATTTAAAAACTTTTCATCAGCCGAAAAAGTGAATTCCTTAAAAACTATTGGTCAATAATTACTTGAATTATGGATTACGGTGAATCTTTTTAAAACCCTTTTCCTTTCAAAATTCTATCTTTGCCCTATGCGTGTGATTGTTGTTGTTTTTTGCTTTTGGTTAAGTTTAAATACCGCTTTATCTCAAAGGGAGTATGATACAGTTCAGTATCGGTCAGAGAAAAATCCTTATTATTGGAAAAACAGAAAACCTTTTGAGGGTTATTGGCAACAAGATGTGAAATTAAAAATGGAAGTAAAACTCAATGATATGTTAGATTTCATTGAGTCTGAAAAGTTTGAACTCACTTATTATAATAACTCACCATATCGGCTCAATGAGTTGTTTTTTCATGTCAACGAACAGGCTTTTCAACCCGGTTCTTATTACGATGACTTAAACCGCAACAATGGTTTGAAACCCAAATTCGGAAAATATGAACGTCAAGGCTTGGGAACAGTGGTGAAAAATATTAAAGTTGATGGCGTTGAAGTTGAACCTGAATTTGACAACACGGTGTTTAAAGTGACATTACCAAGGGCTCTGAAATCAGGAGATTCTTTGTTGGTAACCTTGGATTTTAAAACCTATTTTGATGCAGGGGGAAGTATGAGAAGAAGGATGAAAATGTATAACGCTTATGGTTTCAAACATTTCGATGCCGTACATTGGTATCCTCAGATTGCAGTATTTGACGCAAAAGCAGGCTGGAATGTGGACCAACACCTTGATAAAGAATTTTATAACAATTTTGGTTCTTTTGAGGTGAGCATCACGTTACCTGCCGAATATGTGATGGAGGCAACAGGAGTGTTGTTGAACAAAGAAGAAGTGATGCCTGATTCTTTGAGAAAAAAACTAGACTTGAGAAACTTCAAAGACAAACCCTTTGGTGAAAAACCTAGCATTATCACCGAAAGATTGCTCGATGAAAACGGTGACCCTGAAACCAAAACTTGGCGTTGGTTTGCCACCAATGTGCACAACTTTGTGTTCACGGCCGATCCATTATATAGAATTGATGAGGTGGATTGGCAGAGCATCAAGGCAATAGCATTGGTGC
>JBDNDT010000016.1:0-14175 GCA_046718985.1 Cytophagales bacterium | reverse complement strand
CCGATCTTGTTGAGGCAAAAGTGATTGGAGTGATGCAAATGATTGACAACAACGAACAAGATGACAAAATCATTGCTGTTGCCAAAAATGATATGTCTGTTAATCATATTGACAATTTAGACATGTTGCCAAAACACACCATGTTGCAAATCAAAAGATTTTTTGAAGACTACAAAAAACTTGAAAACAAAGAAGTAATTGTTGAAAAATTCTTAGACAAAGAAGCAGCTTACAAAATCATCCAAGATGCTTTGGATTTATATCAATCTAAAAAAGAAGAGTTGATTGGCGACAACACCATGTTGCTATACTAATTTATAGCAAAATTTTTTTCACAAAAAACGGCACTGAAAAGTGCCTTTATTTTTGCACTAAGTAATGATTTTCCACATTTTTTCATGTCCTTTCCCTTTGAAATTGATGATTTAGACAATCTTGTATTTTAGAATCTTTCTAAATTGAAGTAAAAAAAGTTTGGTTTTTCAATTTTGAAAGGTTTTTTTTGAATTATTATTTTCCTGAATTGCACAATTCTAATATTTATCGTTCCTAGAGGATTCGGTTTAGGGAAACTTCATTAAAGTTCTCTAATAATTTGCTATTTTTGCTTATTGGATTAGGTACTTGACATGTTTTGAGTATCAAATCTGAAACAAACTGATTAAAACTTTGTTGGTTTTATCACTTTTTGAGCCAAATATTGAACTATTACACAAATGATGAACAGACAGGCAACGGGTTTGTATGACCCAAGTTTTGAACATGATGCATGCGGCATTGGTTTTGTGGCACATTTGAAAAATGTGAAATCACATAAGATTGTCAGAAACGCATTGCATATGCTGGAAAGGATGGAGCACCGTGGTGCTTGTGGATGTGAAAGCAACACGGGAGATGGCGCAGGGATTTTGATTCAAATGCCACATGAATTTTTTGTTGATGAGTGTTTAAAGTTAGGAATTAAGCTTCCTGCATTTGGAAAATATGCAGTCGGAATGGTTTTCTTCCCAAAAGATGAAGCTGTCAAATCAGAGTGTAAAACCATCTTAAATAGAAACATTGAAAAGCTAGGTTTCACTTTGTTGGGTTATAGAAAAGTACCCACTGATAACTCCCCAATTGGACCAACTGCTTTAATGGCTGAACCTTCTGTTGAGCAGGTGTTCATCAGGTGTCCTGATAATATCACTGACCCATTGGTTTTTGAACGTAAATTATATGTTTTAAGAAACTATTGCACAAGGCTCATCAACGAGTCGGTAGCAAAAGTTGAGAATAAATTTTATTTTTCGTCTTTATCATTCAAGACCATCAGTTACAAAGGTCAATTGACAACCGCACAAGTGAATCTTTATTATCCTGATTTGAGCAACCCTAATCTGGTTTCAGCTCTTGCAGTGGTTCACTCAAGATTTTCTACTAACACATTTCCATCTTGGAAATTGGCTCAACCATTCAGATATATTGCACATAACGGCGAAATCAATACCGTTAAAGGTAATGTAAATTGGATTAAAGCAGCAGAATCATCTTTAAAATCAGCATTGTTTACTGATGATGAAATGGAAATGTTGAAGCCTATCTGTGATATTTCTCAATCAGATTCAGCCAACTTAGACAATGTAGTTGAACTCTTGACATTGAGTGGCAGAAGTCTTCCACATGTGATGATGATGTTAATCCCCGAAGCATGGGATGGCAACGACCAGATGGATGCGAAAAGAAAAGCATTTTACGAGTTCCATGCTTCAATCATGGAGCCATGGGATGGTCCTGCTTCAATCTCATTCACAGATGGAACCATGGTGGGTGCAACCCTCGACAGAAACGGACTAAGACCTTCAAGGTATCTTGTCACAAAGGATGACATTGTAATCATGGCATCAGAATCAGGTGTGATTGAGGTAGAACCCGAAAATGTAGTAATGAAAGGTCGCCTTCAACCGGGAAGAATGTTCATTTGCGATTTAGAAAAAGGAAGAATACTTTCTGATGAAGAAGTTAAAGATGAAATTTGCTCTCGCAAACCTTATGAGGAATGGTTGAAAAAGTATAAAATCAACCTCGAAGACATACCTGAGGCTTCCAGTGAATACAAACCTTTGGAAGGTGAAAGACTCTTGAAGAAACAACTGGCTTTTGGTTACACTTCAGAAGACCTAAAGGTAATTTTAGCACCAATGGCAGAAACAGGTGAAGAACCCATAGGTTCAATGGGGCAAGACACTCCTCTCGCCGTTCTTTCAGATCAAGCGCAACATTTGAGCAGTTATTTCAAACAATTGTTTGCTCAGGTGACCAATCCACCCATTGACCCAATTAGGGAAAGAATGGTAATGTCTTTAGTTTCATTTGTTGGAGGAGGTCAAAACTTATTAGATGAATCAGCAAAACACTGTCATACTGTAGCAATTAAGCAACCGGTATTGACCAACAGTGAACTTGCAAAAATTAGATATATAGATCACTCTCATTTTCAATCAAAAACAATTCCTATTCTTTTCAAAGCAGACGGAGGTGAAGATTCTTTGAAAAAAGGTTTAGAAAAGGTTTGTAAATATGCCGCTGATGCCGTTGAGGACGGGTATGAAATTGTTTTGCTTTCAGACAGGGGTATAGATAGTGATCATGCAGCAATTCCATCTTTGTTGGCTGTTGCTGCTGTCCATCACCATCTCATAAGAAAAGGGTTGAGAGGTAACGTAGGCTTGATTGTTGAGGCAGGTGATGTTTGGGAAACCCATCATTTTGCTACTTTAATTGGTTATGGTGCAGCGGCTATCAATCCTTATATGGCATTTGAAAGCATTGTAAACTTGAAAAAACAAGGAATCATTGAATCTGATTTGAGTGATGATAAACTCATCTATAATTTCATTAAAGCTGTTGGAAAAGGCTTATTGAAGATATTCTCTAAAATGGGAATTTCAACTCTTCAATCATATCAAGGTGCACAAATTTTTGAAGCCTTAGGTATTCAAAAATCAGTGGTTGATGAATATTTCACCGGAACAGCATCGAGAATAGGTGGTTTAGATTTAAATGGAATACAGAAAGAAGCCTTAATTAAGCATCAATTGGCTTATCCGGAAATTCCTTCAGTGAGTTTGAAACTGCAAACAGGTGGTGTTTATCAGTGGAAGAGAAGAGGCGAATTCCATCTTTTCAACCCTGAGTCAATACATTTATTGCAAATGTCAACTCAAAAAGGTGATTATGAGCTGTTCAAAAAATATTCAAAAGTAATCAATGAGCAGACCAAAAGATCTTGCACGTTGAGAAGTTTATTGAAATTCAAAAAGGGCAATTCCATCCCATTAGACGAAGTTGAACCAATAGAAAACATCTTGAAAAGATTTGCTACAGGTGCAATGTCATTTGGTTCTATTTCTTATGAAGCTCATTCAACCTTAGCGATTGCTATGAACAGAATTGGGGCAAAAAGCAACACTGGTGAAGGTGGTGAAGATGAGTTCCGTTTTGAAAGAAAAGAAAATGGAGACTGGGAACGTTCAGCTATTAAACAAGTAGCATCGGGAAGATTTGGAGTAACTGCAAATTATTTGACTAATGCAGATGAATTACAAATCAAGATGGCACAAGGTGCTAAACCCGGAGAAGGTGGTCAGTTGCCCGGTCACAAAGTAGATGATTGGATTGGTAGGGTAAGGCATTCAACACCTGGAGTAGGTTTGATATCTCCCCCACCCCATCACGATATTTATTCCATAGAAGATTTGGCTCAATTGATTTCAGATCTCAAAAATGCAAATAGAGAAGCGAGAATCAATGTAAAGTTGGTGTCTGAAGCCGGCGTTGGAACGGTAGCAACCGGTGTAACCAAAGCGAAAGCTGATGTGGTGTTAATTGCGGGTCATGATGGAGGAACTGGTGCATCACCAATCAGTTCAATAAGACATGCGGGCTTGCCATGGGAACTTGGCCTAGCAGAAACACAACAAACTTTGGTAAAAAACAAACTTAGAAGTAGAATAACTGTTCAAGCAGACGGACAGTTGAGAACAGGTAGAGATTTGGCAATTGCAGCTCTTTTGGGTGCTGAAGAGTGGGGAGTTGCAACAGCTGCTTTGGTGGTTGAAGGATGTATTTTGATGAGAAAATGCCACCTAAACACCTGCCCGGTGGGTGTTGCCACTCAAAACGAAGAATTGAGAAAAAGATATACAGGAAATCCTGATCATGTGGTCAACATGTTCAAGTTCTTAGCCATGGAGTTAAGAGAGATTATGGCCGAATTAGGTTTCAAGACAGTCAATGATATGGTTGGAAAAGTAGATATGTTAGAAAAAAGAACTGACTTGTCTCACTGGAAACATGAGAAAATTGACCTCTCAAGTCTTTTGTATAAAGACACCACAGATGATAAATATTTCAAACAAGAAGAACAAGACCACGGCTTGGATGGAGTTCTTGATTTCACTTTGATCGAAAAATCTAAGCCTGCTTTGCAGAACGGTAAAAAAGTTAAACATGAACTGCCAATCAGCAATTTAGATCGTTCAACAGGCACCATGCTCTCCAATGAATTAACCAAGATTTACAAGTCTAAAGGTTTGCCTGATGGGACAATTCATTTCAAGTTCAATGGAACAGCGGGTCAAAGTTTTGGAGCATTTAGCGCAAAAGGTATAACATTGGAATTGGAAGGTGATGCCAATGATTATTGCGGAAAAGGCTTGTCAGGTGCAAAGATTATTCTGTACCCTAACAAAAAGTCAACATTCAACCCTTCTGAAAACATTGTCTTAGGGAATGTTGCTCTTTATGGTGCAACATCAGGGCAGTTGTTTGCTAACGGAATGGCAGGAGAGCGCTTCTGTGTGAGAAATTCAGGAGCAACAGCAGTGGTTGAAGGTGTTGGTGATCATGGTTGTGAATACATGACAGGCGGAACTGCGGTTATTTTGGGAGCAACAGGAAGAAACTTTGCAGCCGGAATGAGTGGAGGAGTTGCTTATGTGTATAATGTAACCGGTGAATTCCAAAAAAATTGCAATTTAGAAATGGTTGATTTAGATCCTTTGGAAGGTGAAGATATTGAATCTTTGAAGAAATTAATCACTGACCATTATTCTTTCACCGGAAGCAATGTAGCCAAGTATATCTTAGAAAATTGGACAGAAGAATTGAACAAATTCGTCAAAGTGATGCCAAAAGATTACAAACAAGTGTTATTGAAAAGAAAACAAGCAAGTCAAGAAAAGAAGGAGGTGATTCATGGGTAAGCCAACAGGGTTTTTAGAATTTACAAGGTCTTTGCCAAAAAAGAGAGACCCAAAAGAAAGGATAAAAGATTACAAAGAGCTTTATATCTATGATAGTTTCGGAGAGAAAGAAGTTCAATCTCAAGCAGCGCGTTGCATGAACTGTGGAATACCTTTTTGCCACAATGGTTGTCCTCTAGGGAATATCATTCCTGAGTTCAACGATGCAGTTTATGAGCAAAACTGGGAAGATGCATATAACATTTTGACTTCAACCAATAATTTTCCAGAGTTCACCGGAAGAATTTGTCCTGCACCTTGCGAGGCATCATGTGTTTTAGGAATCAATCAACCCCCAATCGCTATTGAGGAAATTGAGAAAAACATCATTGAAACTGCTTTCAAAAAGGGATTGGTAAAGCCACAAACACCAGCTAATAGAACAGGAAAAAAAGTAGCAATAGTAGGCGGAGGACCTGCCGGTTTGGCAGCAGCAGCTCAATTAAACAAAGCAGGACATTCGGTGACTGTTTTTGAAAGAGCTGACGAAGTGGGTGGACTATTGAGATATGGAATTCCTGATTTCAAATTAGAGAAATGGGTGGTTGAAAGAAGGGTAAATCTGATGAAGCAAGAAGGTATTGAGTTCAAAACCAATGCCAATGTAGGGGTAAATGTAAAAGTTGAAGACTTGAAAAACGAGTTTGATGCGATTGTGATTTCAGGAGGTTCAACAATACCTAGAGACCTCCCAATTCCGGGAAGAAACTTGAAAGGGGTCCATTTTGCGATGGAGTTTCTTAGTCAGCAAAACAAAAGAGTTTCAGAAAAAGAAGTGAAAGTTGACCATACAGGAACTGAGTATAAGTCAGGAGAAATTTGGGCGACAGGTAAAAATGTGGTAGTAATCGGTGGTGGAGACACAGGATCTGATTGTGTGGGGACTTCAAACAGACATGGGGCAAAATCAATTACTCAAATCGAATTGCTTTCAAAACCACCTGAAGGTAAAAACCAAAACACTCCATGGCCCAACTGGCCTATGATTCTTAGAACTTCTACATCACATGAGGAAGGTTGTATAAGACAATGGTCAATTTTGACAAAAGAGTTTGTAGGTGACGAAAATGGCAACCTTTCAGGCATCAAATTAGTGGATGTGATTTGGGAGGGCGGAAAAATGGTGGAACAAGCTGGCACAGAGAGAGTGATTCCATGCGAATTGGCATTGTTGGCCGCCGGATTCTTACACCCTCAAAAGGAAGGTTTGCTTTCAAAATTGGAGGTGGAACTGGATGAAAGAGGAAATGTTAAAACCACAGGCTATCAAACATCCGTTCCCAAAGTTTTTGCTGCAGGAGACATGAGAAGAGGTCAATCATTGGTTGTTTGGGCTATTTCGGAAGGTAGAGAATGCGCCAGAGCAGTAGATGAGTTTTTGATGGGTCATTCGATGTTGGAGTCCAAAGACAAGTCTTTGATATATTTAGATAACTAATAAATCAACACTATTTAACGTAAACAGCCAAATCAATCCGATTTGGCTGTTTTGTTTTAGTCCTAAATAACAGCGATTGGCGCAAAAAAAGATTTTAGTATTAAGTCTTTTTTGGTTTTTATCAATAATAAAACATATATGTTTGTTTTTATTGGTCACAAAACAAGCAACTAAGTAAAATAACATAAGAACACCGATCTCAAAAAAAAACTAAATTTAGTTGTTTTGTTTGTTGATGGTCTTAGAACTTTAAATTTATAATCACTTATCCAATTCTTTGCAGATTCTTTGAGCTTTGTAAATATGCTTCAAAGCTGCATAAATCCCGCCTGAATGAACTGAAACTGTTCTATTCAAATCATCCAGAAAAATATATCTTCCCGGCAAACTTTCGATATTTCCGTCGAAAACCAAACCTACTGCTTCTCTTTTTCTGTTGATGATTGCACTTCCCGAATTCCCGCCTATGATATCATTGGTTGAAACAAAATTAATTGGTGTTTTCAAAAGCTCTTTGTTTGGGTTTAACCATTTCAAAGGCAAAGCCCATTCATTAGATCCAAGATTTGAATAATAACGGTCATATAATCCATAATAAGTGGTCATAAATGGAGCAACAGTTCCATTATAAGGATATCCTTTCACCAAACCATCCGCTATTCTCAAATTAAAGTTAGCATCCGGTGGGGTTTTACCCTCAAAAACTTTAAATTGAATTTTTGCAATTTCTGCACTCAATTGATTTTCAACAAAGCTCAGTTCTTCTATGTTGGACTTTGACTTTTTAAAAATTGAATATGCCAAATGTCCAAATTCTATCAACAAATCATTACTTTCCAAAATTAAACTATCTTTTTTTGACCATTCAATCACATAGTTATTTTCATAGATTTTGCTATTTAATAATTTTTCAATTTTGTTTTCATAACCCAGAAGTTTTTGAGCGTCTTGGATTTGACTTTGATAGTTTCTGATTTCTTTGAAGAAAACTTCGAACAATGATTTTTCTAAATTTAGATGTGGTGAAGGCTTGAAGTTTCCAAATTTCTTTTTCAATGTTTTGAAACGAATAGAATCTTTACCCAATGGAGAAAGACTTGAGAATTCAGCCATTTCTTTAGCAATCTCAAGTCCGTTTGGTGCAAGGTCTCTTGGTGCTGTTAAGAAATAAGTGTAAAAATATTGCAAAGATTCTTTTTTCACTGAATCCATTTTTTGCCAAACTTTTTGTGAGTTCAATTCTGATTTTTCTTTCAAGTGCTTTTCTATGGCTTGCTTTCTGTTTTGGATTTTGACATCCTTCAATCCGCCCAACATTCCGGATAAAGCCTTTTTAGAATTTTCTAAACTAAATATTCTATTCATCACACTGTCATTTTTTGCAGTTCTGTTAAACTGACTCAACACTTCAATTCTATTTTGAATGAAGTCTAAGGTCAATGGAAGTTGATGTTTTTCTGCAAAATTCAATTGTGATAGTGTGTTTAAACGTTCAGTTCTTCCGGGATTTCCTATCACGAAAACAGGTTCGTATTCTTTTACACCATTGAGATTAAATTTGAAATAAATAGGAGATTTGAGAGGTTTATCGTTTTCATAAATCCTAAAAAAGGCACAATCTAAGGCATAGCGCGGATAAGTAAAATTATCAGGATCTCCCCCAAAAAAACCTAATTGTAATTCAGGAGAAAACACAAGCCTTACATCATTGTGCCTCTTGAATCCATAAACGCTGTAAGTTGCACCCTTAAAAAATGATACTATTTGTATTTCAAGATCTTTCCAATCCGGTTTTTCAACGAATTCTTTTTTGATTACAGTTGAAAGAGAATCAATCAGGTCTTGTGAAGGTTTTTTACCTGATTCAGTAATCAAAACTTCGATTTTTGAAGTCACATCTTCAAGTTTAATTAATTGATCAACAAACAGTCCAGGAACCTTCCTTTCATCTGAGTTTGATTTTGCATAAAAAGAGTTGTTATTAAAGTCTTCACCTTGTTTCTGCACGGCTGTCACTGATTGTCTAGCGCAGTGATGATTAGTCATCACTAAACCATCATTTGAAACAAAAGAGGCGGAGCAATAATTTGAAAACCTTAGAGCACTCATTCTCACTGAATCCAACCAACCCTTTGTAGGTTTAAAACCATAGGTTTTTTCAAAATATTCAATAGGAGGATTGTCAAAAGTCCACATTTTTCCGTTGTCAAAAACATCAAATCCCAAATCTTGCGAATAGAGAGCAAAAGCAAATATTGAGAGTAATAAAAGTTTTTTCATGAAAATAATGTCTATTTTAACTGTGAAAGATATTGTTGAATTGTTGATTCAAGACCAAAATACAATGCATCGCAAATCAATGCGTGCCCTATTGAAACTTCTTCTAAATTATGGATTGTTTCGGCAAAAAAACGCAAATTAACCAAGCTCAAATCATGCCCTGCATTAACACCCAAACCATATTCTTTAGCTATGATTGCTGTTTCAAAATAGGGTTTAATTGCATTTGCGGGGTCAATAGAATATAGTGAGGCATAAGGTTCGGTGTAAAGTTCGATTCTGTCAGTTCCGGTTTCTTTTGCTGAGTCTATCAAATTGATTTCAGGATTCAAGAAAATAGAAACTCTGCAACCTGAAGCTTTCAGTCTCGAAACAGAGTCTTTTAAAAATTGAAGGTTCTTTTTGGTGTCCCACCAAGTGTTTGAGGTGATGGCATCCGGTGGGTCAGGAACAAGAGTTGCTTGAGCAGGTTTCACCAACTCAACCAAATTAAAATATCGTTCATCAGGATAACCCTCGATGTTTAGTTCAGTGTTGATATTGCATTTTAAATCAATAACGTCTTTAAAACGAATGTGTCTTTCATCGGGTCTTGGATGAACTGTGATACCTTGTGCACCGAACTTTTCACAATTGAGGGCAAACTTCACCACATCAGGGTTATTTCCACCTCTTGCGTTTCTCAAGGTCGCTGCCTTATTGATGTTGACACTCAGTCTTGTGGATGACATTTTTGAAAGTTTGGCTTATATTCTTTAGTTTCGCAACTTTCAAAGGTAAATCATTAACCTAAAATCTCAAAAACATGAGTTTAAAAGAGCAAGTAGAATCAGAGATAAAAAAAGCAATGTTGGCTAAAGACAAAGAAACTTTACAGGCATTGAGGGGAATAAAGTCTTTGATATTGTTGGCAGAAACTGAAAAAGGAGCCTCAGAAGCATTAAGCCAAGATGCTGAAATTAAGCTTTTAATGAAGGCAGCCAAGCAGAGAAAAGAGTCAGCTGAAATATATTCCACACAAGGAAGAAAAGATTTAGAAGAGGTTGAACTGAAAGAGTTGGCTGTTATTGAGAAATTTTTGCCCAAACAAATGAGTGTAGAAGAACTTGAATCTGCATTGAAAAAAATTATTGCTGATTTAGGTGCATCCTCCACTACTGATATGGGAAAAGTGATGGGAGTTGCTTCAAAACAATTGGCAGGAAAAGCTGATGGTAAATTAATTTCAGAAACAGTTAAAAAATTATTAAGCTGAATTTAAATTTGACAGTTTTTGATTGGATTGTGGTAGGAACGCTCTGCTTAGGAGCCATTTGGGGATATTCTAAAGGGTTTATCAATGAAATTTCAGGCATGTTGTCTTTGCTAGCCGGTTTTTTTGTTGTTAAATTTTTCAGATCCGATGCGAATTATTACCTCAATGAGCTTGAACAACTGAGTGACTATATTTTTTTTGTACCTATCATTTCAGGAATAGTGCTCTTTGTTTTGGGATTTGTTTCAATGAAACTGATTGTTTTTTTATTTAGAAAATTAGTTCACACAACTCCACTAAAGGATTTTGATAAAATTGCAGGACTTGCATTAGGTCTAACAAAATGGTTAATTTGCATTTTGATTTTTATTTATGCAGCCATAGAGTATAAATTGCCTGAGATTTATAACATAGTTGTTGTAAGTAAATCGGGTTTATACTTAAAAGGTTTGGCTGATGTGCTTGCAACTATTGTGCTTTAATTGTTGTTATTTTTTTGCAACCAACCCAATCCTAATGTAAACGTATCATACAAAAAATTAAATACACTGAATATGGAATTCCAAATCAAAGAAGAAAACGGTTTCAGGTATATTGACAAAGGAGAGGGCGATGTTCTATTATTGCTTCATGGTTTGTTTGGAGCGTTGAGCAATTGGGCAGGTGTGATTAGGCATTTCTCTAAAGAATATAGGGTAGTGATTCCAATGTTGCCTATTTATGAGATGCCCATAAAGGAAGCTAATCTTGACGGCTTAGTTGAATATGTTGAGTCATTTCTAGCAATGATGAATATTAGAGAAATGACGATTCTGGGAAATTCTCTTGGTGGACATATTAGTTTGATATATACCCTAAAAAATCCCCAAGTAGTTAAGGCACTAATTCTGACAGGAAGTTCAGGATTATTTGAAAACGGCATGGGTGGCTCTTACCCCAAAAGAGGTAGTTATGAATTTGTGAGACAAAAAGTTGAATATACTTTTTATGATCCTAAAACTGCCACTAAAGATTTGGTTGACGAAGTTTTCAATATCACAAATGATATACCTAAATGCATGAGAATTGTATCAATTGCTAAATCTGCCCAAAGACATAACATGGCAAAAGAGGTAAAAAAAATCAAAATTCCTGTTCTTTTAGTTTGGGGGCTCAATGACACTATCACACCACCTGAGGTGGCTCATGAATTTAAGAAACTAATAGAAAACTCCGAATTGAGGTTTATTGACAAATGTGGTCACGCCCCAATGATGGAACATCCTGAATTATTTAATAACTATGTAACTGAATTTTTAAGTGAGAAACTAAAACTTCAGTTAGCATGATTTCAAAGTCTTTGATTGATGAATCCATCCCTATTTTAACAGGTAAGGAGACAATAGATGAGGTTTTGAGATTGATGGAAGATGCTCGTTTAGGAGCTCTTCCATTGATAACTGATGGCAAGTTAATTTCAGTTTTGAATGAAGATTTGCTTATGGGTCAAATAGATGACCAATTAAACGTTTCTTATTTGCCGACAGTTCAAAGCCCAATGGTTTCTGCTAATTCACATTGGTTTGAAGCAGTATCGGTTTACAAAAAGTCAAAACTTGAAATCATTCCAGTGTTGGATGAAAAGTTAGGTTACATAGGTTGTATTAAATCTCAAACACTTTTAGAAAAGTTCACAGAAATGTTAGCTTTTAACAGTGTTGGCGCAATACTAATCGTCCAAATCGATGAAAGAAATTATTCCCTTTCAGACATATCACGAATTATTGAAAGCAATGGAGGAAAAATACTATCAGCATCACTTTTTCAAGATAATGAAGCAGAAAACCTAGTTCATTTAGAGATGAAATTAGATAGTGATGATGCCAGCAGAATAGTGGCAGCCTTGCAGAGGTATAACCACAACGTTGTAGCACGTTTTCAAAACTCTTTTTATCAAGACGCCGACCAAGACAGACTTAATCAATTCTTAAGGTATATAAACATTTGAAAAAGGAGATGAAAATAGCCTTGCATGGCAAACCTTTTGAAGAAAAACACAAACCATTTGTCAGCACATTTCTTGACATCTTGTTAAATTCAGGAGTTGAATTTGTGATTAGTGAGATGTTCAATCAAGAATTGATTGAAAAAGGCTTTTCAAGATTTTCAAATTTTAATTTATATAAAGATCATAACAACTATCCCGATGTTGATTGCCATCTTAGCATAGGAGGAGATGGAACACTATTGGAATCTTTAACACATATCTGCAAAAAAGAAACACCTATTCTTGGATTGAATGTTGGTCGTTTAGGATACCTCGCTAATGTATCAGCCAGCGAAGCTGAATCCGCCGCAACTGCATTGTTAAAAAAAGATTATAAGATTGAAGAAAGGTCTATGATTAAGTTAATCACAGAAGAAAATCTATTTGGAGATTTGAATTTTGGGTTAAATGAATTGGCTATCTTAAAAAGAGACACTTCAAGCATGATTATCGTTCACACTTACATTGATGGTGAGTTCTTGAATTCATATTGGGCGGATGGTTTGCTGATATCAACTCCTACAGGATCAACCGGGTATTCTTTGAGTTGCGGTGGACCCGTGTTGATGCCAAAATCGAATAGCTTCATTATCACACCTGTGAGTCCACACAATTTAAATGTTAGACCACTAATTGTTCCTGATGAAGTTTCAATAGACTTTGAAATTGAGGGTAGAGCAAAGAATTTTCTCATCGCTTTGGATTCCAGATCGTTATCAGTTGATGCAGGGTTTAAATTGACCGCAAAAAAATCTTTATTTTCAGCCAAACTCGTAACATTAAAAAACGTCAATTTCCTCAGGACATTAAGAACTAAATTAAATTGGGGACTAGACAACAGAAACTAAATAAAATTTGGGATATTCAAAGAATATTTATTACTTTTGCAACATTGTGAATAATGGCATTATACTCATACACTCCATGAACAAATTATTTAAACCAATACGACTAGTAGTTATATTTATAGCAACAACAACTATTGTGACTTATGCACAAAGATTCAGCAATCAAAAGAGATATATTAGTGTTGGTGGAAGCATCAATGCTGTAAATTATGTAGGTGAGCTTGATCCGGGTCAAAGTTTTGTTAGTCCTTCGATTAGATATACTAGACCAAACTTTGGTGTCACTGCAACTTACCGATACAAACCAAGAATTTCTTTTAGGGGAACAATTAATTGGGGAAGAATAAAAGGCGATGATAACATCAGTGCCCCAACAACTGACAAGCAAGTTGGTAGAAAAATCAGGAATCTCAACTTTAGAAACAGCATTTTCGAAGTTAAAGCAGACGTTATTTATGATTTTTTTGAAAACAGATCATTTCCTGAAAAAAGACCCGAATATACTCCATATGCTTTTGCAGGTATAGCATATTTTCGTCATAATCCTAAGGGACTAAGTCCTGATGGGAAATGGGTGAATCTAAAACCATTACAAACAGAAGGTTATAATTACAACCTAAACCAGATAGCAATTCCATTCGGCTTGGGTTTCAGATATAAACTAGCTAAACAATGGGATTTGGCATTTGAAATTGGATGGAGATATACATTTACTGATTATTTAGATGATGTTGGAGGTAGAGGTTATAATGATCCCGCAAAGCTAAGTCCATTGGGAAGACAGATGGCTTTCAGGTCAGCAGAACAGGCTGATAAAGGGTTTAACAATGCAGGACCTCCACTTTTGGTTACTGGGCCAAACGGAGAGTTTTTTGAACTTCCTGATGGCTCACCACTTCTTGCAATAAAAGGTTTTGGTGGTGAATACGTTATCAACGATAATGGAGAAGCAAAATGGGTTTCAGACCCAGATAGAGGGGATAAGAACAAAGATTGGTATATCATTTCAGGTTTTCATTTAACCTACATAATCCCTAGAAAAG
>JBDNDT010000159.1:0-6243 GCA_046718985.1 Cytophagales bacterium | reverse complement strand
GAGTACCAAAAATCTTTTTGAAAGTGAGGTCGTTCTTTGGATCGAGATAACGCATCTGTTCTTTTTGCAAATTTAGGGAAAATTAGAATTTAACTCAACTTGCAAATTATTAGCCATTCAAATCAAGCGAACAAACTCTTTTTTCAGCTTGAAAATATATTTCCAAAATCTCTGTTCACTATTCTTTTGTGTAAAAACAATCAGTGTTGCTCTTCAATCCATTTTCTTGCATTCACAAAGGCTTCAATCCAAGGTGTAACTTCATCTTTCATTCTTTCATGTGCATAAAACCCACACTGCCATGGAAAAATGGCTCTTTCTAAATGTGGCATCATGGCCAAATGTCTTCCATCGTCACTAACTAAGCCGGCTGTGTTAAATGGTGAGCCATTAGGATTCGCAGGATAAGTTTGATGGCTATATTGCAACGCAATGTGATAGTTTTCTTTTTCTTTAGGCAAGAAAAATTGACCTTCCCCATGCGCTACCCAAATCCCTAACTTACTTCCTGCCAAGCTTTTTAACATAATCGATTGAGTATTTTGAGGAATATCTACATTCAAAAATATAGACTCGAACTTTCCTGATTGGTTGTGTAACATTTTAGGTTTCAAATCATGATTCGGGTATATCAAACCTAACTCTACCATCAATTGGCAACCATTGCACACTCCCAATGATAAGGTATCAGGTCTTGCATAAAATTCTTCGAGTGCTTTTTTAGCTTTTTCATTATATAAGAAAGCACCTGCCCAACCTTTCGCTGATCCTAGTACATCAGAATTTGAGAAACCACCCACAAAAACCAGCATCTGCACATCTTTCAAATCTTCTACACCATTGATCAAATCAGTCATGTGTACATCTTTTACCTCAAAACCGGCGAGCCATAAAGAATAAGCCATCTCACGATCTCCGTTTACACCTTTTTCTCGAATGATTGCTGCTTTGGCTTTATTTTTCGACTTCCTATTCGGTGAAATTCCTAAACTTTCAAATCTTCCGGTAAATGAAGTAGGAAATACATATTGGATGGCATGATTTTCGAAATGTTCAAATCTTTCTTTTGCCTTCTCAGGATTTGTTTGATGACGGTCAAGCAGGAAGGAAGTTTTAAACCATGTTTTCCTGGTTTCTTGGATGCTCCATGTTTTTTTGGTCTGATTCAGGGTAATTGTCAATTCAGGAATAAGATTAGTCTTACCTAAATCATGAAAATTGACATTAGCTTCATTCAAAATTTTTGAAACTTTTTCAAATTCTTTCACTTGTAAAACCAAAGCAGGATTCTCAGCAAACAAGACTTTCACTAGGTCATTCTGTTCAAAACAATCTAATTGGAGACTCATTCCCAAATTATTTTCAGGAAAGCACATCTCAAGTAGTGTGGTGATTAATCCACCGGATGAAACATCATGTCCGGCGAGAATCAACTCTTCATTTAACAATTGCTGAACTAGATTGAAAACAGTTTTAAAATATTCAGCATTTTTGATATCAGGATATTCTCCTCCAATTTTGTTGAGAATTTGAGCAAATGAAGAACCTCCTAATGCCAATGGAGTTGAAGAAAGGTCAATATAGATAATGCTGGCTTGATCAATTGGCTTCAAGTTTGGTGTCACTTGTTTTCTAATATCCGTTACCTCGCCCGATGCTGAAATCACAACAGTTCCCGGAGAATAGACCACACCATCTTTATACTTTTGGGTCATTGAAAGGGAGTCTTTTCCCGTTGGGATGTTTATTCCCAAGCTGATTGCAAATTCGCTCACCGCTTGAACTGCATCATAAAGTCGTGCATCTTCACCTTTATTTTTGCAAGGCCACATCCAATTGGCACTCAAAGACAAACCTCTGATTCCACTTTCAATTGGAGCAAAAACAATATTAGACAATGCTTCGGCAATGGCTATTCTCGAACCGGCTGCAGGATTGAGCAAAGCAACTGATGGCGAATGACCTATTGCAGTGGCAACACCTGCCTTTCCTCTATAATCTAATGCCATGCTTCCGAAGTTGCTGAGTGGCAATTGAAGGCTTCCTACACATTGTTGTTGTGCAACTTTGCCCGTCACAGAACGATCCACTTTGTTAGTTAGCCAATCTTTGCATGCAACCGCCTCAAGTTGAAGAACTTTTGTCAAATATTCATCCAAAAGATTTTGATCGTAATCAGGACTTTCAAATGTTTGTTCAATTGTTTGATCTTGGATGATTGTTTTTGGTGGGTTTCCGAACATGTCATCCAATTTCAAATCAATCGGCTTTTCATTTGATTTTGAAGATTTGAAGGTAAATTGTTGGTCATCTGTGATTTCCCCCACCACATACATAGGCGCTCTTTCACGTTTTGCAACTGACTCAAGTTTAGGTAAATCTTTTTCCTTCACCACCAAGCCCATTCTTTCTTGGGATTCATTGCCGATGATTTCTTTTGCAGAAAGCGTGGGGTCACCAACCGGAAGTTTATCTAAATCTATTTTCCCTCCTGATGCCTCAACAAGTTCAGACAAACAGTTCAAATGCCCTCCTGCACCGTGGTCATGAATGGAAACAATTGGATTTTCACCACTTTCCATCATGGCACGAATGGCGTTGAACACTCTTTTTTGCATCTCAGGATTTGAGCGTTGTATGGCGTTCAGTTCAATTGCAGCATGCAATTCACCGGTGTCTAGTGATGAAACAGCACTGCCTCCCATACCGATTCTGTAGTTTTCACCACCCATCACCACAATTTTATCTCCTGGTGATGGAGTGTTTTTTAAGGCATCTTTTAATAATCCATATCCTACACCACCTGCCAACATTATCACTTTGTCATATGACCAACGTTTATCTCCTTCTTGATGTTCGAATGTGAAGACAGAACCATTGATGAGTGGTTGTCCAAATTTATTCCCAAAATCAGATGCACCATTTGAGGCTTTTATCAAAATATCCATTGGGGTTTGATAGAGCCAAGGCCTTTCTTCCATTCCATTTTCCCAGTCTCTATCTTTCTCTAATCTGGAGTAAGCAGTCATATAAACAGCCGTTCCGGCTAATGGGGCACTCCCGATTCCACCGGCTATTCTGTCTCTTATTTCACCACCTGTTCCTGTTGCTGCACCATTGAAAGGCTCAACTGTGGTTGGGAAATTATGGGTTTCTGCTTTTAAAGACAAAACTGACTCAACCTCTTTTGTTTCAAACCAATCGGCAAATGATTGATTTTTTGGAGCAAATTGTTCAATTACGGGACCTTTTGTGAAAGAGACATTGTCTTTGTAAGCCGAAATAATTTTATTGGGATTTGCCTCAGATGTTTTTTTAATTAATTTGAACAAAGAGTCGGTTTTTTCAACACCATCAATGATGAAACGACCATTGAAAATTTTATGTCTGCAATGTTCAGAGTTCACTTGCGAAAACCCGAAAACTTCTGAATCTGTGAGTTTCCTGCCAAGTTTTTTTGACAATGATTCTAAATAACTGATTTCATCTTCATTCATCGCCAAACCCTCTTTGTCGTTGAATGATTTGATGTCCTCAACCGATTTGATGGGTTCAGGTTGGATGTTTATGTTGAAAACGGATTGATTTAAACCATCATATACAAACTCCAACATCTTATCGTGAAAGGTGTTCTTTGACTCGACTTTTTCAAATCTTTCTAACCTTGACACTCCATTTATGCCCATGTTCGCACAAATTTCAATGGCATTTGTGCTCCAAGGTGTAATCATTTCTCTTCTCGGACCTTTATAAAAACCTGTTAAATAGTCTTCATTTAAGATTTTGCCGGACAACAGCCACTCTAATTTTGAAATATCTTCAGAATGGATTTGGTTTTTTAATTGAATAGCAAAGATTTGAGAATTGGGGCCTGATGCGAAAACAATCATGATGGATGTATCAATTTAAGTGCAAATATAGAAGAAGTGGTTTTAAAACTTTCGGCATTTTTTTTATACACCAACTTTATGCTTCATATTTGGAAATACCTATTGAAATAAAAGCGATTTGTTGTTTATTGAAAATCTTAACTCATCTTTATTTTAATTGAATATTTTCTGTGTTCAGACCTTTTGATTCCCAATCAGCTTTGGTTTACCGGCTTAATTAAGTTTTGAAACTCAATTTTTGGGTGTCAATCACGTTGTTGGTATATTGCAGAAATTTCCAAGAAAAAATTGACATGAGTGTTTATACCACAGAAATCGCTTCAGACCAAATTGTTTCTGACAACCCTTTGCACCAAAGACTTTTGTTTCCTTATCATGAATCAATAAAATTTGCGAAAGGAAAAATCTTAGAATTAGGTTGCGGTGAAGGCAGAGGAGCTAAAATTTTACATAACATATCTCATAATTACACAGGTGTTGATAAAATTTCACAAGTTATTGAAACTCTAAGAAAGAAATACAACGATAGTTCTTATAATTTCATTTGTGACAACATTCCGCCCTTGAAAAATTTCAACAGTGATAGCTTTGACACTATTGTCGCATTTCAAGTGATTGAACACATTAAGGATGATGAACTTTTCTTAAAAGAAATACATAGAGTGCTTAAACCGGGCGGTATTGCATTGATTACCACTCCAAACATTAAAAAAACTTTAAGCAGAAATCCTTGGCATATCAGAGAATATACCTCAGAACAGCTTAAAACTTTAGGTTTAAAGTTTTTCCCCTCTGTTAAAATGTTTGGCATTGGTGGAAATCATAAGGTATGGAAATATTATGAAGAAAATAAAATTTCAGTTCAACGCATTATGAGATGGGATTTTCTTGACCTTCAACATAAACTCCCGGCATCAATCTTGAGATTGCCTTATGAAGTTTTGAATAGGATGAACAGAAATAATCTCAACAAATCTCAAAATAAATTAGTTGTTGATATATCTTTTGAGGACTATCATTTAGATGATGACTCAGATAAGAATTTGGATCTTTTTATGGTGTGTTACAAGTAAACCCTTTTTGATATGAACCTTTTTTTGAAAATCTCTCTTTTTTTGATGTCTTATGTGGTCTTTAGTCAACACAAGTTGCCTGATTTAGCTTATACGTACGATGCGCTCGAGCCTCATTTTGACAAACAAACCATGCTCATTCACCACAGTAAACACCATCAAGCTTATGTTGACAATTTAAACAAAGAAGCTACAACATATCCTGAAGTTGCAAACAAAACCGTCGAAGAAATTTGCAGAACGGTTAATAAATTCAACATGGCAGTGAGAAACAATGCCGGAGGTCATTATAACCATTCATTGTTTTGGAAATTATTGTCACCCAAAGCGACAAAAATTGGAACTAAAACAAATGAATTGATTAACAGAGATTTTGGAAGCATCGAAGATTTTAAAAAGGAATTCAGCCAAGTTGCAAAAAGTAGATTTGGAAGTGGGTGGGCTTGGTTAATTGTAACACAAGACAAAAACCTAAAAGTGGTATCTACTCCAAATCAGGATAATCCATTGATGCCCGTTGTTGAAATTCAAGGAGAACCTATCTTGGCTTTAGACGTTTGGGAACATGCTTATTACCTCAAATTCCAAAACAAAAGAGCTGATTATGTGGAGGCTTTTTGGAACGTGGTAAATTGGGATTATGTTGAGCACCTTCTTGAAAAATCACTCAAAAAATAAAGAATCACACAATTCAAGACAAATTAAAACTGAAAATCAATTAAAGAAAATCAATTAAATTAGATTATATTTTGTTTAGTTTTTTGGAATAGACAAAAAAAGAGACTTGTAGGTCTCTTTTTTTGTCTCAATCTAATCACTTGCAGTTGTCTTCGAAAGCCATTTTCAGATTTTCAGCAATCATTTCTGCCGGTCTTCCTTCAATGTGGTGTCTTTCAATCATGTGTACTAATTTTCCATCTTTGAACAAAGCCATGCTTGGTGAAGACGGAGGATAAGGTAACATATATTCCCTTGCTTTTTGTACTGCCTCTTTGTCAACTCCGGCAAAAACAGTAGCGATGAAATCAGGTTTGATTCCTGATTCTTGAATGGCTTTTTTCACAGCGGGTCTTGCATTTCTAGCAGCACAACCACAAACAGAGTTCACCACCACCAAGGCAGTTCCTTTTTGGGCTAACAACACATCAACATCTTGAGGAGATTTCAACTCCCTGAAGCCAACCGAAGTTAACTCCTCTATCATTGGGGTCACTAATTCTAATGGATACATAAGCAAACTAAGTTATAACAAACAAAACTAATTATTAAACAAATCAGAG
>JBDNDT010000158.1:0-6266 GCA_046718985.1 Cytophagales bacterium | reverse complement strand
GTGATTTTCCAATAACAATTGTTATAAATGTATATTTTCGAATAAACAAACATTTGAAAATGGACTCCCAAAAGACAGTTTAAGTCTTGAGTATTCTGCACCGTTTGAAGGATATAGTTTGCTGATGACAAAACTTTGAACCTAAGACGACTTTAAATCAATCCAATAAGCAAAACAGTTAAAACTTTAGGTTTTGGTAGAGTTTTTGACCAGAAAGTGGAACAAAGAATTAGGCTATAAACTCAAAAAAAGCTATTGGGCACACAGCGAAAACAGAATTGCAGTTCGTTTTGAATATGAATGGCACTATGATTCAGGTCAATGGTTCAGGTCTTATGGAAATGAAAACTGGGAGTTTGATGAGAATGGTTTAATGAAAAAAAGATACGCCAGCATCAACGATGCTCCTATCAAACCTGAAGAAAGAAGAGTATCGATATGATGCATATTTGAATTGCGTATTAGAATTATAGCCAATAAAAAAGCCGTCTTTTGACGGCTTTAAAATTATATCAAACAAATTGTTTTCTCACTTATATAATACTTGCTTCACTGCTTTCACAGTCTTCGCAACATTTGGAAGAATTTCCTCAATCAAAGTCGGTGCATAAGGCAATGGCAAATCTACACTGTTCACACGAATGACAGGGGCATCAAGATAATCAAAAGCAAATCTCTGAACATGATATGCCAACTCAGAAGAAATTGCACCAAGTGGCCATGCTTCTTCAACTACTACTAATCTGTTAGTTTTCTTCACAGATTCTACAATTGTAGCATAATCAATTGGCCTTATGGTCAACAAATCAATCACTTCAGCATTAATTCCTTCTTTTGCCAATTCTATTGCTGCAGCATTCGCCACTTTCATCATTTTTCCAAATGAAACGATGGTCACATCTGAACCTGATCTCACAATGCTAGCCTCTCCTATATTAATGAGATATTCTCCTTCTGGAACTTCTCCTTTGTCGCCATACATCAATTCAGACTCACAGAAAATAACTGGATCGTTATCTCTGATTGAAGATTTTAACAAACCTTTTGCATTATAAGGATTGCTACAAACTACCACTTTCAATCCCGGTGTGTTAGCAAACCAGTTCTCAAAATTTTGCGAGTGTTGAGAACTAAGCATCCCTGCATTTCCTGTAGGACCTCTGAAAACAATCGGCACGCTATATTGACCTCCTGACATAGACATCATTTTCGCAGCACTATTGATGATTTGATCGATGGCAACCAATGAAAAATTGAATGTCATGAATTCAATTATAGGTCTCAAACCGTTCATGGCAGCTCCAATTCCTATGCCTGTGAAACCAAGCTCTGCAATTGGAGTATCAATGACTCTTTTTGCACCGAACTCATCTAACATTCCCTGGCTCACTTTGTATGCACCATTGTATTCTGCAACTTCCTCACCCATCAAAAAAATGCTTTCATCACGACGCATCTCTTCAACCATTGCCTCTCTCAGAGCTTCTCTAAACTGTATCTCTCTCATTAAAATCGAAGATTAAAATATTTATGCTTTTGTCAAAAGTTTGTTTGCGCAGTAAAATCGCACTCAAAATTATAAAAAATTGTTAATAAGCAAAAAAGCCCGACATCATCCGCCGGGCTTTTTTAATTAACTATATAAAAAACTAATTATTTAACTGCGTCTTTGAACTGATCATTACTCCAGAAGTTCATAAATTCAAGATCTTCTAAAGCTTTCGCTCTCAATTCACTATTCAACTGAATTGCTTTTTTCAATCTGGCTGCCATAATTTCAACACTGTTTAATCTTGCTGCGGTAATAGCTGAGCAATAATAAGCCAAAGCATCATTAGGATTTGCTGTTGTAGCTTCATCGAAAGCTACTTTAGCTTTGTCTAAATCTTTTTTCAACAACAATGCCAAAGCCAAATCATATTTCACATTCACATTTTCAGAAACACCGTTTTGCAAATAAGTGACAGCATCGTCATATTTTCCTGCTTTGATTAACCAAACAGCCATTAAACTATTAGCACCTTTTTTAGCATCAGCATCATTTGATTTGTTCAAAACATTTTGAATGTTTTCAACTGACTTCACTTTGTCACCTTTCATCAAATAAGCTGTTGCTAAATTTAAGAAAGCTAAATCAGATTCTTGTTTCTTGATTGATTGCTCTAATGCAGTGATTGCCTTGTCTGCCAATGCCAATCTTTGACTTGCGTTAGGGTTTCTGATAGCCATTTCAAGATAAGTAGCACCTAAGTTATTATAAGATTTCCAGTCATCAGACTTCTTAGTTGAACTGATGTAAATTTTTTCTTTTTCTGGCAATTCAGGACTCAAAGTTGCAGAATATAACAATTCTTCAGACGTCAAAGTATCAGCTTTCACAGTTCCATCATAAATTCCTTTTGCTAAGATTGATATTTGTGCATCACTTTTCTTAGGCTTAACAGTTAAAATTTCAGTTCTAGCAATTCTCAATTTAGGATAAACATGTTTTACGACAGCCTTGTAAGACTTCAATCTCTGCAATTGCTTTTCTTTTTCAACGAAGTCACCTACTCCACCATTTACGATTGCTAAAATCTCATCTTTTTCTTGTTGAGAGATTCTTGGCTCAAGTGCTAAAGTATCTTTGAAAGCTGTCCAATCTTTCACCACTGCTTTCAACACAAATTTAATAGAGTCTTGAGTGCCTTGGTTGTATTTGAACTTTTTCATGTTCTCTCTGTAATGCTTCTCAATAGACTTTGCTCTGTCATCAGAAAGTTTACCATTGATTGTTTCAGTTCCCTCAGGAGAGTGAGAACCTGTGATGGTCACTACTCTTGTTACATTTTTTGCAGCTATAAAAGACTCAAAGAACTTCCCATTTCTACCGGTTTGTTCTGTTTTTCTCAAATTAGACTTACCTTTTTCAAAGAAAAATTCAACTCTTGTTGGTCTTAATTCCTCTTGATTATTATAGCCATGAGTAGCGTAGGAGGCTACATATATATCTTGAACCAATTTAGAAGTTGTGATAAGACCTTTTGCAATTGACATCTCATCAGTGTTTCTACTTTTAGATTTTGTCATGTTATATGCAAAACCCTGAACTTTCAATTCACCTTTGTTTAAATTCTCGGAATAAGGGAAAGTGAACGTTTTTGATAATTTTGGAGATTCAGTCTTTGCTTTTGGATAGTCAGGATTTTGTTTCAATTCCAGCTCTCCCAAGTCAATTTTTTTATCACCGGCTTGATACCATGTTTTAACAGAATAAATTTTATTCTTTTTCAACATCTTTACCGGCAACAACACCGATACTTCAGATTTCACTGTGTCTGCATGCACCTCCAAAGGAGATGGATTCACGGTTAAATTTTGGTCTTTTGCCATTTTGACCATTTGCTTCAATGAGCAACCCGTGAATGTTAGAGCTGATATACCCAAAACAATAGAAAGCGACTTCATATTATAGTTCATGACTATTAAAAATTAGTTTTGATGCGAAAGTAGTTGATTGTAGCTTCTTATACAAGCAATAGTACAAAACTTTTTGATTTTCTTAAATTTTAGCCTATCTTTGTATAAGATTTTTTATACTTTAGATACACAACTCATGTTAAAGAAAATTCAGTCTTTGTTTGAATTCCAACTCTTTGGCGTGTGCAACTGGTTGGGAGAATTATTGGGAATCGCTTCAAGTGGTGTGAGAATGGCATTTATTTATCTATCTTTCTTCACATTCGGCTCACCAATCATTCTTTATGTTGCTTTGCTTTTTTTATTAAACCTTGGTCGTTATTACAGAAGAAAAAGAAGTACCATCTGGGACTTTTAATCCTTAAACTCATTGATTAACCTAACCAAAATTCTCGTTATTATCATTCCTTCACTTTTATTTTCCCAACATGAATTTTGGGTAGGCGCAGGGACTGAATATGGCATGCCGGTAGGCGGTAGCTATCAAAATAATAAAAAAGTACTGTATAGTAGATATTCAATGCTCACCAGTGGTGCTCTTTTTTTTCAATATAGAGTAGCTCAAAGAATTGGTATAGATTTTGGTGCTTCTCAAATGTTCTCTTACCACCATTTTCGAGAAAGAAGATTTAGAGAAGAACACGAAAACCGATTTGACGCGAACATGAAGTTAAGCAATTTCTTCACCTCATTGCAGGCATCTTTACAATATAGACAACCTATCGAAGGTAGTTATGCAGGCTTATATATGTCACTGGGTTACAAAGCCAACCAAGTGGGAAGAGGTTCTGTAACCGAAAGTCGTTTTTTCCAACCTGACAACACTAATTTGACTTTCAATGCTTCATATAAAGGAAATTATAACTCAATCTTTGGCGAAATAGGTACTCAAATCCTAACTGATGACGAATCTAACCTCATTACCTGCGCTTTGCGTTATGAGTTTGGACTCACTGACATGTTTGAAGGAAATCTCAATGTTGAACAAGCAAACCAGTTTTATTACAGCGATAGAATATCTTGGTCCGGCAATTATATAGGAATAGTCTTTAAGTATCATTTCAGGGCATTAGAATTCAAGGCAAGAAAATCAGTGCAAAGAGACCCTTCTGTTATCAACAACAACCCCAACACTTATGTGGTGAGAACAACCGTTGTGAAACAAACCATCGAAGTGAAAACCAAAAAGGTGAAAGTTACCATAGTTGAACAATATCGTGAAGACAATGACATCGTTTCTGCCCAACTAAATGGAAGGTGGGTATTGAAAAATCACAAAGTGACCAAAAAACCTTATACTTTTGAGGTTGAACTTTATCCGGGAAGAAACGAATTGGTTTTTGTTGCCGAAAACTTGGGTGATATTCCGCCTAACACAGCTACCATTTTTGTGGAAGATGCAGGAAAAAAATATAAAGTAGATTTCGTTGGCACTTTGGAAAAGAACGAATCCATTATCATCAATTATCAACCTTGAAAACCCGATTGAAATGAAAATTAAATCATTCTTTATATGCTTTCTTTTTCTTTGGATGCTCTCGTTTTCATGCACCAACAAAAAACTTAAAATGGACATTGAGGAAATCGAATGCAAAGACCTCAAGCTAAGCAATGCCCAATTCGACATCATTCACGAACCTTGCTCACTCACAACACAACCCCTCACCCAAACAGCAATTATACGCTTTGACCACAATCAAAAAAGAAGGTGTCTTGAAAACATTATAGTGAATGCACTCTTCAAAGACATCAACGGAAACCTCATCTTTGGAGTAACTTACCAATCTCGTTACTCTCCAAGTTCACCCGATATAACACTCACAGACAATTATTTAGAACTCAGATTCATTTACACTTTGGCAAGCCAAATAGATGCTAACAATCTCAAAAACATTGAAATAGAACTCTTTACATCAAATGCAATTGACAACGAGAGCAACAAACTCAATTTCACCATTCCGGTTGACTGTCGAAGAAACCTCAACAATGGAGGGGGTAACAATTATACCGTGGTGAGAAATGTTAACGTAAACAGTCAATTTGTAAACATCATTTTGAGAGATTACGGTCAAGAAGACGGTGACATCGTAAATGTTTATTTAAACGGCAATCTAGAGCTTTCAAACGTCTTAATCACAAACGCAGGACGCTCTTTCAACATTGTTGTCAACCCGGGCATCAATGATTTGGTTTTGATAGCCGTGAACGAAGGTAGCATTCCTCCCAACACCTGTGAACTGATAGTTAACAATGGATCAGGCATCAGAATGAGTCCCGGTCTTCAAACCGGACAAGCGGTGAGAATTACATTTTAATCCTAAACTTTAAAATTTTGGGCAAACCGCCTAGGGGCGGCCGAGCTTTCGGGGCTCGCTCTTTTTTGTTCCGCTGCGCTTCACAAAAAAGGAGCTCAAACAAACCCCTCAATCTCTTTTGCAGGAAGATTAAACCACATTTAGGTTTATCTCAACAGCATCAGTAATGATAGGTTTACGAAAGATAATGACAATTCGAACAATCCTTTGTATTCAGAAAAAACATAATTTCAAGTCTCGAAATTATCCCCTTAAATATGCCAAAGCTATTTTACCAAATTTCAGTAGAAAACAGAGTTCAACAACTCATCAAAATCACAGTTCAATTCCAAAACTCAAACCTTGAAAAATTAGACTTAGTTTTATCTCAATGGAGACCGGGAAGGTATGAAAGACAGAATTATATTAAGAATATTCTCAACTTCAGCGTTATATCACCAACAACTTTCGATTACAAACTAAATTCAACCACTTGGTCTTTGAATAGTGAAA
>JBDNDT010000157.1:0-6309 GCA_046718985.1 Cytophagales bacterium | reverse complement strand
ATGTTGTTAGGCACGTAATAAGTGTAAAAAAACTTTTTGATTTCTGTGATTGATGGGTTTTTGAGATGATCAATCGTGCCAATTGTTGTTTGTGTTCCATAAGTGTGTTTTTGGAACAAACCTTCCATCAAAGCTTCCCATACCTTTCTTCTGTCACTGTCAAGTCCTTTGTTTTTTTCTTCATAAACAGCTTCCAATTCGGTGTGAAAGAGTCTTGCCACCACTTCATTGAACCTTTCTGCTTCGGTTTTTGCCCAATTTTCAATTTGGTTTGAGGGAATGTCGTTCACGTAAACTGTTTGTTCGAAAAATGTGTAAGCATTTGTGCCTTGCGCACCAATGGTTGACATGATTTTGTCATATTCATTAGCGATGGCAAACTTTGCCGCAACTCCTGAAATGCTGTCAATTTCAGCGTAAATTTTTGTTCTTTTCGCATCATCTTTTGTTTGCCTGTAAGTTTCATAAAGTGCTTCGATTTTGTCTAGCAACACCTTTTCTTTTTCCCAATCTGAAGTGCCGATTTTAGATGTTCCTTTGAAGAGAATATGCTCAAGATAATGCGCAAGACCTGTGGCATGTGAAGGGTCATTTTTGCTTCCTGCACCAATTGCTATATAGGTTTGAATGCGAGGAGCATCTTTGTAAACACTCAAATACACTTTCAGTCCATTTGCCAAGGTATAAATCCTTGTTTTGGTAGGGTCGTTTGAAACAGTGGTGTATTTGTATTTTCCGAATTGGTGAACTTTATCTTTGTATTTTTCTCTTTTTTCGCCTTAACAAGAAACGAATAAAAAGACTGTAAGAAATAATAAGGATGAAATAACTGCTTTTTTCATGAAAGATTTATGGAGTTAAAATGTCTTTTAAAGTTTGGCTTTGATGTTGGCATAAGTTTCAACATCTGTAGCAGCTTTGGAACAACCACTGCTGCTTGCTCTGCTGTTGATGTTTTGAACCCTGTTAGAAGGGCATGGGTGTGTGCTGAAATATTTACTAACACCACACTCACCACCGTTTTCAGCAATGATTTTTTCAAAAAATCCGGCAGCTCCACCACAGTTGTAATTGGTTGATTTCAAATACCTAACAGAATATTCATCTGCCTGTTCTTCATTCTTTCTTGAATAACTCAAACTTGACATTCCTAATGCTATTTGCTTGAGCATAGAAGAATTTCTGCCCAAAAGAACGTCTAACATCAATTGGTAGCCATATTGTCTTGTTAAAGCATCCGTGCTGTGTCTCAAATCGGCATGGGCAATTTCATGACCCATCACACCTGCTAATTCATCGCCGTTTGCTAAATATTTGATCAATCCGGTATAAACATAAAGCATTCAACACATCATCTCTTTGGATGATTTTTACCTCATAATCGAACCTGTCACGATAATTGACTTCGGGAGATTGCAAAATTTGATTGGTCATGGTTCTAATGTAAGTGTAAACCTCAGCATATTGGGTTTCACTTAGCAAAGGATATTCAGTTGGGTTATTTTCGATTTCAGCCTTCACTTGCCTGCCGAATTCTATGTCTTGTTCAACTGTGAAAAAGTTTATTCCACCTCCCGGACTGCGACAGGTTGAAAAAACAAAAAACAAGCACAGAGAACAAAACCAAATTTTGAGATTCTTTTTCATGATGAATGGAATTTTCTTCAAAGCATAAAGAAAACAAAAAATTTTTAACAATGTTGCTTTGTAAACGGAAAAATTGATTTTTTGAATGCAGAAGATGAGATTAGCTGATTTTTTGGAAAAATTTAATAAGCCCTGAATTTGTTATTGAAGATTTGAGAACAGATTTAAAGAATCTCAAAAGCGCATTTCAGTTGATATTTGTTTTGATAAGCCCAATGTTTTTGGTTCAAATTCGAAAACACATTCTTTAGAATTGAAAAATTTCATCCATTCAATTTGATTTAACTAAGCCCACAAAAACTGTTGAATCATAAGAATAACCAAAAAAATCAAAACGAATCCTGCATTGATTAGCACAACTTTACCTATGTTTTGCTTTTTTTCCAATACTGAATTTGCCAAAAGAATATTTTGCAAAGAAATGGCATTGCCGAGTGCACCACCAATGTGCAACAATGCGATGGATAAATCTTGTTGATTTTGGTTAATTATAATTTTTTTGAAAGCCTCAACAAAAATCAAATTGCTCATTGTGAGGCTGCCTGTCACAAAACTACCCAAAACCCCAATCAGAGAAGCAAGTGGCAGCAAGCGGTAGGTTGATGAAAAAGATTCATAAAAAAGTTCAATAACAGAACCTTGAATCATGATGGCAAAAAATACCAAAAAAAACACATTCAAAAAGGTCTTGCTTACCATTTTTGAGGTGATAACAAATAGTTCAAAATCATTCATCTTACCGGTTGATTGTTTCTTAAATAAACTCCAAAGCAAAGCGGAAAGAAGCAAAATCAACCCGGGTTGATAAAACCTGAATTTTTTTAAACTATCCCCAAAATCAAAAGAAAATGCTTGCAAAAAGGGTTTGATTAAGACTAGCAGGAAAACAAGAAAAAGATAAGGATAAAAAAAGTTAAGCCACTTTTTCAATTGACTCCACCTACTTTTTGAACCATTGGTCAACATAATCAGGGTTATAAAACCTAAACCTCCCGCTGCTGCTGAAGAAAACTCCAAGGTTAGTTTTGAGCTTATTATAAAAAAAAACAAAAATACAAGTCCTGACAAGGTCAAAAACTTCCATTGGTCTAAAACAGCTTTGATAGATTTGTTTTCTATGATGTCAAAAATCAAAGTCAAAGCAAATGGCATAAACAAAATCGGAAAAATCAATAAATAAACCACACTTTCCAAAACAGGACTTTGAAGGTCAGAAATTCCCAGACCAAGTTTTGTGGGTGTGCCCAATGCACCATAAGTCACAGATAATGTGTTGGCACACAGAGTGACGACAACAGCCGTGATGGGTTTAAAATTCAAGGCAATTAACAAGGGTGCAATCAACAAAGTAGGAACACCAAAGCCGGCAACCCCCTCAAAAAATGAACACATAAACCAACAAAGCATGATCACAATCATCAATGGTTCATACTTTCCTTTTAGTTTTTCAGAAAAACCCTCAAAATGTCCTAAGTTTTCAAGTGTTTTGTAAAAATGTATTGAGCCAAAAATCAATAAGCCCAACTCAACAAAAACAATCACAGTGTTGAAGAAAATATTGAAAAAATTTAAATCAAGCCATCCTAAAAATTGGCATAAACCCAAAAAAAGAATTCCCAATGAGCAACCAAGCCAAACCTTTTTGAACACAAAAACACCCAACAACAACAATGCAAGCGAAATGAACACTACCATTATTTAAAAAAATTAAATTTCATCACCCTGAAAGTCGAATGACAATTAATTATATTGCAAACTAAAAAAGAGTGATTAGTTTTCCGAATGCCAAAATCAACATTGGCTTAAATATTGTTGAGAAAAGACCTGATGGGTTTCACAATCTTGAAACTTGCTTCGTTCCAATCGGTTGGAAAGACGTTTTAGAAGTAGTAGAAAACGACCAGTTAGAGTTCAAAAGTTTTGGTCTTCAAATTGATGGCGATGTTGAAAACAATTTATGTTTAAGGGCCTTTCATTTGTTAAACAAAGACTTTCGGTTGCCACCAGTCAAGATAGTGCTCCAAAAAAACATTCCTATGGGTGGAGGTTTGGGGGGTGGTTCATCTGATGCAGCATTCACCTTGAAGTTATTAAATGAGAAATTCAACTTGTCAATAGATGAAGAAAAGTTGAGGCAATATGCTGAACAATTAGGAAGTGATTGCGCCTTTTTTGTTTCCAACAAACCATGTATGGGTTATGATAAAGGTAATTTGTTAAAGCCTATCCATTTAAATTTAAGTGGATTTCACTTGTTGGTAATCTATCCTAAATTGCACGTTTCAACACAGTTGGCATATTCGATGGTGAAACCCCAAAAACCCGAACACAAGCTAGAAGAGGTGTTGAAAAATAGCCCTGTTGAAGAGTGGAAAAATCTTGTTAGGAATGATTTTGAATTTTCAGTTTTTAAGGCTTTTCCTGAAATTGAAAAAATAAAGAATACACTTTATGATTTGAATGCTACATATTCACAAATGAGTGGCTCAGGAGCATCAGTGTTTGGCATTTTTAAAGAAAAACCTGAAACGGATTGGATTAAAAGGTTAAGTTATCCATTTTGGCATGGAGAATTAAACTTTGAATGATAAGAGCAACGATTTTACACAAGATTAAGGGTTAGATAGCTTCTTTTTAATTACACAGTCATTCCATATCTTTCAAATAAGATATATACTAAAATACTCTTCAAAGAGTGTGTAAAGTTTAAATATTTTATTCTATCACAATTACTGAAGAATTAATGTTATTTTTCTCATAGCTCCTAAACAAGTAAGTACCCCTGTTGTAATTTAACAAATCAATCTTTTCATTATTCTTAACTTCAAATTTACTCAACAAACGACCGTAGAAATCAATTATTTCAACAATCACTTTATCACTATTATCAGACATAAACGTAATTTTTCCATTACTGTTTGGATTGGGATAGAACATATTTTGATATTTTGATTTCTTACTCTCTGCTATCTTATTGACTAATTCAGAATAATAATAATTGATTTCTTCTATTTGTACCCAATCATTTTGGATTGTATCATATGAAAAACTTATGTATTTCAAGATTTTGTATTCTACGTTATAATCAAAATTATTCACTAACAGTTTACCAACAGGAATATTATAATCAAAATCAAATTGCCATTTATTTTCCGGTTTCCATAAAGAAAGTGTTTTATCCCAATATTCACTAGTAATACTATAACCATTAGCTGTATAGTTATATAAATATTGATAATCATTAACCCATCTTAAATTCAGATTATCCCACCTAAAGGAAATATTTTTAGTAATTTTTCCATTTAAATATTCAATGGCTGAACTATCTGTTGGTATTAAGATTCCGTCTTTGTTTGATTTGTAAATTGATAATCCAATTAAATTGTTATTATTAAAATATGACTTTCTTACAGCATCTTCAAGCCAAAAATTTGATTCTGAACTCCAAATATAATAAGATTCAGTTTCAACATTATTTAGAAGATAACTATAATCTATTTTTCTAAAGGCTATTGTATCATTCGTAACATTATCCAACATATATTCAGTCATATTTCTTTTTCTTCCCTGATCATCATAAGTGTAAAATTTAATTGATGAAATTATAGAATTCAACTCATAATCATGTTGATCATGAGTTTCACTTAAAAGAAAACCTGTTTCAGAATAGTGATAAACTGTTGATTGATATAACCACAAACTATCTTTGTACCAATCATAAACATCTAACTTTTCCAAATTTAAACCATCTGATGAATAATGGTCAATAACTTGGGATAGAATCCAAGTATTTGTCAAAGTATCTAAAAATAAAATAGAATCTTTAAACAAACCTTTAGACTCATTGTAGTAGTAAATAGTTTTATAAATATTAGTATGATAGAGTTTTCCTGTAAAAACAGCACTGTCTAATTTTTGTATCTTAGTTTCTTCTGTATTTTGAGTTAAATCTTTTAGGTTTTGAGTATTTTTAAATTTGAATTGTTTAAAATATTCATTTGATTTAACTTTTTCAGATTTATAATGAAAGTCATTTTCTTTTAGCAAACCTTGTGCAAAAAGATTTATCGTTGTTGAAAACAAAAAGCTGAATATAAACTTTGTGAGATATCTACTATCTATTTTTACCATGGTTTTTAGGATAATAACTCAAAAATAAATGTTTTTATTAAAGTTTACAAATTATTTTAACAATTACATTGTGTTTAAAGTATAATTCAAAGATTTTGCATCAAATCTGCAAAAATTTATAGTACAATTAACGGTAGAATATAAATTCTTTTTTGGTTAAAGAATTGATTAACTAAGTCAAAAATTTGTAATCCTTGTAGCTATACTTATAATTATGCTTCTTATCATGTACTAAGACAAAAGAAAAAACCATTTTTTGGTTCATTTTATTCCATCTTTATTTTTAGATTTGAAAAAAAGCAGAAATTTGGCTTAATTTCAAGAAATTTTTTGTTGTGAACAGACATAGCTATAATCTTGGGGTAATTGGCAATTGCGCTTATATGGGTTTGGTTGATAAAAAAGCAACCGTTCAATGGATGTGCTGGCCTAGGTTTGACAGTTCTTTTATTTTTGGAGGACTCTTAGATGAAAAAAAAGGCGGCACTTTTTCAGTTTCACCTTTTGTTGAAAACTTCAACACCAAACAAT
>JBDNDT010000156.1:0-6324 GCA_046718985.1 Cytophagales bacterium | reverse complement strand
TGGAATCGTTAAGCCCAAACGATTGTGGAAAAATTATTATAAACCCAAACCAAAGGAGGTGCAAATGGAGTTAGTTTAGGTTTTTTAAGGCATTGGGTGTTCTAAAGTATATCATCCACTATGAACAAAGTTCCTTTGCCGGTTGGCAGAAATGAATTTTTCCATGTTGCCACAGGCATGGTTTCATTGATATTGCCCTGCTCATCGGTAAATGCATCAATTCCTGAGAAGTATTTTTCAAAGACAATTTCTTTGAAAATCTGAATAGCTCCGTGTCGCTCTCCGTTTGGGCCCACCATATCGTATATCCATTTGCCTTCCGGTTTGAAATCCATGAATTTGGTTTCTGTTTTCCATGGCCTGGGTGCCCACCATTGGTCGAGCAACTCTTTTTCGGTGTAAGCTCTCCATACCAATGATACAGGTGCATCAAATTCACGCTTCGCCTGAAATGTAAACTTATCAAAATCTACATGGATTTGTGTTTTCATTTTTTATTGATAAAAAAGTTTATCGATAAATGAGAGTTATTTTTGTTTAAAGTGTTATACAATTTTTCTGGAATTAATTCCTTGATAATTGCTTTACTTATTTTGAAAATTAATCATCCAATTTATCCCGAACTTGTCCTGAAAACTACCATAGTATGCACCCCAAAACATATCTTGTATAGGTTGTTCTACATTTCCACCTTCTGACAGTTCGTCAAAAAGTCTTTTGGCTTCTTCTCTGCTTTCAGGCTCTATCTGTATGTGCATATTATTTCCTTTTGCCACAGTAAAACCCATTTCTTTGGGTGCGTCTGTTCCCATCAGGATATGTCCGCCCAAAATGGGTAGTTCTATGTGTAAAATCATTTTTTTTACTTCATCAGCTATTGGCGGATGATTGGGGTCGGGTGGAAGGTCTCCAAAACGATGAATGCCGTTGATAAATTCTGATCTGAAAACTTTTTTGTAAAAGTTAAATGCCTCTTCGGTATTACCCGGAAAATTGAGATAGGTGGATACTCTTGCCATATTGTTTGTTTTATTTTGTTTACGAAGTCTAAACTGTGCTTCAATGTATTGGTCAAGGTTTTCAAGACCTGAGGTAAAGCCTTCCCGGAAGCCCATTTGAAGAATGGTTTCAAGCTCTGATAGGCTATTGAATGTTAAAAGGATATTCACTTGCGATTGGTCGCCATGGTCAATAAAAGTATTCTCCCATTTGTGGCTTGGAAGGGAAGTATTCGGATTAGCTTTCTCATCACAAAAGCTGTCAATAGCAGTAAAATATTTTTTGGGGTGAATGGTTACATAGTCTGCTCTTGACCAGTGTCTTTCATTGTTGGGGCCTACCATTGCATATAGCCAATAGCCTCCTTCTCTGAAATCCATATATTTCGTTTCGGCACGCCAGGGTTTGGGTGCCCACCATTGGTCTAAAATATCAGCTTGCGTCCATGCATCCCATACCAGGTCAGCAGATGCGTTGAAAGAACGCTCTATTTTGATTTGATTTTTTTCTTTGTCAACAATGAAGTTGAATAAAAGGGCTTTGTTCATCTTTTTTTGCTTTTAATTTGTTCCAGAACATGGTCAAGCTGGTTGAAACGTTGGTTCATTAATTTCTTAAACTGCTCCAACCATTTTTCAAGCTCATTCATTTTTTTAGCGTTTAAATGATAATACATTTCTCTGCCTTGCTGCTCCTGTTCCACAATTTCACATTGAATAAGTACTTTAAGGTGTTTTGATACCGCTTGTCTGCTGATGTTAAAATGTTCTGCCAGGGCATTGGGAGTCATTGTCCCTATGGCTAAAAGCATAATAATAGCCCGTCTAGTAGGGTCTGCTATTGCTTGAAAAACATCACGTCTCATAATCTGTCAAATTGTTTTGAAACTAATTGGTTGCAAATATATGTGCAACTTTTCGGTTTCGTAAAATTTTTATTTATTTTTTTGATGATTGATTTTTTAGAAGGGCAGATGTCTTGGGTGGAACGGGTCTTTATAATGACCGCCAACTTTATCTTATACGCAATTTATTTCGCATATTTCACTTTCAGCAACCTTCCAACTGTGCATTTCTTCCAAAATGGGTTGCTTATATGCAAGTTTGTATTTTTTTTTAAAAAAAAATATCTTTATAAAGATAAGTGAATAGTTAAAAGTGAATATTTATGAATTTCACCTTGGTCGGTTATTTCGGTTTTATAATTGGTTTTTTTTGATATCAAAAAGTCAACAAAACCGATTTTTTGGGAGTTCTCGTGCGTAAGCCGCAACAGGGATGGCGGGGTTTGTTTGAGCTACTTTTTTTGTGTAGTGTAACGGAACAAAAAAAGAGCGAGCCTCGCCAGCCCGGCCGCCCTCAAGGCGGGTTGCCAAAAAAAAACCTTTTAATTGTCATCAACAACTAAAAGGATTTTGACTCGATTCTTTTGATTATTTCTTTACTTTCCTGAAATCCAGTTAAAAACCAAATTGACCAAATAAATCAATCCCAAACCTAATGACATGAAAATCACCAAGAATAGAATGAATGAATCTTCCGAGAAGAAAAGACTCATGATTTGTGAAATAATTAGATAGTTCATAATTTTTGTTGCTTTTGTTTATTCGATATTAAATACAACTTCTCATCTGCAAAGTAACCATGAAATATTTAATTTTTCCAATATTTTTCATTGTTTAAACCACATGAAACTTACATTGCCGAGATTAATGCTCTTCTGTCTAAATTTTGCTATATCGTAATTGTCAAGCTGCTAAACCCTTAAAGGGTTAGTATATGCAAACAGATAAGGCTTTGGAATAGTTAAAACTCTTGAAGGGTTTATAATGAGTAATTTGGGTTCAATTTGTTTGTGATTCAAAATTCTTACCTTTGCTGTCATTTTTACCAAATCTTTAAATCAATGTTTAAGAACTTCAAAAGTGTTGAAAGATGTGTGATTGGAAAGGGTGCTTTCAATCAGTTGAATGACATTCTTGAGAAAAGAAGAACAGAAAATGACTCATATATTGTGTTTTTGGTTGACAAAGTTTTTGAAAATGGCTTAACCAATATCAAATCAAGAATTCCAAAACAAGAAAATGATATTTTGATTTGGGTGGATGTGAATGAACATGAACCCACAACCGAGCAGGTGGATGAAATCAGAGATGGGGTGTTGAAAGCAAAAGCCAATTTGCAACCTGCCGGAGTTGTCGGGATTGGGGGTGGAAGTGTGATGGACATTGCCAAAGCAACTGCTTTGATGCTCACCAATGAAGGTTCTTCTCAGCTTTATCAGGGTTTGAATTTGATCAAAAAACCTGGCATTTGGCATTGTGGTGTGCCTACGATTGCGGGAACGGGTGCTGAGGTTTCAATGACTGCGGTGTTGACCGGACCAACCAAAAAGTTGGGTTTGAAATGTGATTGGACCATTTTTGACCAAGTGATCTTGGACCCTGAGTTGGTGGCTGATGTGCCGACTGACCAATGGTTTTATACCGGAATGGATTCTTATATTCATTGTGTAGAATCATTGACGGGCACTTTGAACAATGAATTCTCCAAGGCTTTTGGTGAAAAATCTTTACAACTTTGCCAAGAGGTTTATCTCAACGATGAGTTGACCAAAATCGAAAGAGATGAAAAGTTGATGATTGCATCTTATATGGGTGGCTTGAGCTTGACTTATTCTGAGGTGGGGGTTTGTCATGCTCTTTCTTATGGTCTTTCTTATGTGTTTGGTTTCAGGCATGGCATTGCAAACTGCATTGCTTTCGATGTGTTGGAGGATTATTATGGTGATTATGTTGGCGAGTTTAGAAAAATGGTTCGAAAACATCAGGTGACTCTGCCCAAAAATTTAGCTGCTTCATGGAAAGACGATGAAATTGAAAAAATGGTTGACACCACTTTGGCTTTGCATCACATGTGGAACCATGCGGTGGGTGCTGATTGGCAATCGAAAGTGAAAAGAGAAGATGTGAAAGCATTGTTCAAAAGAATGTAAAACAATTGATATATTCATGTCACTTTGTCACGTTTTTGAATTGTGGCAAAGTGTTTGTGAAGTGTGTAATTTGATATTAGGTACAAGATGGAAACTGAAAAAGAAATAGATATGACTGAAAAGGAAACCAACGAGCAGGAGGTTAATGATGCTCAAATGGAGGAGACTGCTGTTGAAAGCGAAGCCTCGAATCCGGAAGAGACCGGTGATGAGTTGGTTTTGAAACTCAAAGCTGAGCTGGAAGAGCAAAAAGACAAGTATCTGAGACTTTATTCTGAGTTTGACAATTTCAGAAAAAGAACAGCAAAAGAGAAAATTGAATTGATGCAAACGGCTGGCAAAGACCTGATGTTGGCATTGTTGCCTGTGATTGATGATTTGGAAAGGGCACAGAAGTCAATTGAAAATGCCACTGAGGTGAAAGCTGTTTCAGAGGGTTTAGAATTGGTGTTCAACAAGTTTTTGAAAACTTTAGAGAGCAAAGGTTTGAAATCAATCGAAGCTTTGGGTCAAACCTTTGATTCTGACGTTCATGAAGCCATCACGCAAATTCCTGCACCAAGTGAAGACATGAAAGGAAAGGTGGTGGATGTGCTTGAAAAAGGGTATCAGATGCACGACAAAATTATCCGTTTTTCAAAAGTAGTGATTGGATCATAAAACAAAATGGCAAAGAGAGATTTTTACGAAATTCTGGGAGTTGAAAAGAATGCCAGTCAAGATGAGATAAAAAAGGCTTATAGAAAACTTGCAATCAAATATCACCCCGATAAAAACCCCAATGACCCTTCAGCAGAGGAGAAGTTCAAAGAAGCTGCACAGGCTTATGAGGTGCTGAGTGACGATCAAAAACGTGCCATGTATGACAGGTATGGTCATGAAGGCTTAGGCGGAGCAGCTGGTGGTTATGGTGGCGGTGGCGGAATGAGAATGGAAGATATCTTCTCTCAATTTGGCGATATTTTTGAAGGCACAGGTTTTGAAAGTTTCTTTGGAGGCGGTGGCGGCGGTCAAAGAAGAAGAAAGGGTGAAAACTTGAGAATCAAACTCAAACTCAATCTTGAAGAAATCTCAAACGGCTGCGAGAAAAAAATTAAAGTGAAACGTTATGTCTCTTGCAGAGATTGTGGGGGAAATGGTGCCAAAAACGGAACAGCCTTAGACACCTGCAAGCATTGCAACGGAACAGGACAGATAAAAAAAGTTGTGCAAACCATGTTGGGACAAATGGTTTCAACGGCAACTTGTCCGGTTTGCAATGGCGAAGGAAAAATGATATCTCAAGCTTGTGGCACTTGCCATGGTGATGGAAGAGTTTTAGAAGAAGAAGTGATAGATCGGAAAATCCCTGCCGGTGTGGCTGAAGGGATGCAACTTTCACTGAATGGGAAGGGAAATGTTCCACAAAGAGGTGGTTTTCCGGGTGATTTGTTGATCTTGATTGAGGAAGAAGAAGATGCTCAACTGAAAAGAGATGGTAATAACATTGTTTATGATTTGTATATCAGCTTTATAGATGCCTGTTTAGGTACTCAAATTGAGGTGCCAACCATAGACGGAAAGGTGAGAATAAAAATTGATCCGGGCACTCAAAGCGGAAAAATCTTAAGGTTGAGAGACAAAGGGGTGAAGGATGTGAATGGTTACGGTAGGGGAGATCAGTTGATACACATCAATGTTTGGACTCCAAAAGTCCTTTCAAATGAAGAAAAAGCTATTCTTGAAAAATTAAGAAGATCTTCAAACTTTGACCCAAAGCCAAACAATGGTGATAAAGGGTTTTTCCAAAGAATGAAAGAATATTTCCAGTGATTTTCAAAATTGCATTAGGAGTTCTTAACTGAATTTCTAATGCAATCAATGGGTTTGAAAGTTTTTAAACACGGCAAAGTTTTTGGGTATAACCTTAGTGAGTTTTTCCAGAAACTATGTTTTTATTACTATTTTAATGTTTTTGCATTGAGCAAGCCAATGCTCATTCGATTTTAACATCATATCAAAAGCACGAAACAGGTTACACAAAGTCAACATTCAAAACAGTCTTTAAGGTTTGAATTTGATGGATTTTATTTTTAAATCCCTATTGAATTGGATTTTTACCTAATTTTGATTGTCACGATTATATTCAATTTTTAATTCAAAACGGTTCATGGGTAACAAGCATCAGTGTGGATGGAATCCGATTCAGAGTTATTTAAATCTTTCCGAAAAATTATACCAAAGAGTTTTGCCTCAAGTGCCGACGAAGCCTGAGTGGGTGATTTTTAATAAGGTTTTGGCTCAAGATTTGGGCTTGAATGCTGATGTTGCTTCAATGAATTCGTTTTTGAA
>JBDNDT010000155.1:0-6343 GCA_046718985.1 Cytophagales bacterium | reverse complement strand
ACCGTTTGGCTTATCTAAATGGAGGTTATAACACTCGTTTACCTTTGCCAGGAATCATGGAAGAAAATGGAAAAATAATAATCAACACTCAATATCCCGGATTGACCATCAGATACACCACTGATGGAAGTGAACCCACAGTAAAAAGCCCAATTTACAGTTCACCAATTTCAGGTGTTATCACAGTCAAAGCAAAATGTTTTGACATGAAAGGAAGAAGCGGAAACACATCAGTTTGGAAAAAGTAATCATTCAAAAACATTCGGAAAAGTAGTCTTTGGGCCATAGACAACAGTGGGGTGAACCGAAGACTACGGATGAGAAATTTCAAAATGTCATTTATTGAGTATAAATTCTTATTTTTGAGAAATAATATTCAGTTTCCTGATGCTGATTGACCGATTTGGCAGAATTCATGATTATTTAAGAATATCCATCACTGAAAAATGCAATCTAAGTTGCGTTTATTGTGTTCCGGATGAAGGAATTGGTTTGAAAAAGAATACAATTCAAATGACTGCTGATGAAATTGCAACAATAGCTCAAGTTTTCATTGGTTTAGGAGTAAAAAAAATAAGGTTAACCGGAGGTGAACCTTTGTTTAGAAAAGACTTTTCTGAGATTGCCCGCAAACTATCCGGTTTCCCTGTTTCTCTTTCTGTCACCACTAATGGAGTGATTTTAGATAAGTATTTAACTATACTCAAAGAGTCTAATTTCAATTCGCTTAATATAAGCCTTGATACACTTGAAGAACAAAAATTCAATGTTTTAACTAAAAGAAATGAGTTTCAGAAAGTGTTGAATAATACATTTTTAGCATTAAACATGGGTTTTAAGGTCAAAATAAATGTGGTGGCAATGAAAGGATATATTGAAAGTGAAATCTTAAATTTTGTTTCTCTCACTGAAAAATATCCACTCCAATTGAGATTCATTGAAATGATGCCCTTTGATGGAAATGATTGGAAAAAAGAAAAGGTCATCACAGAAGCTGAAATGCTGAAAATTATTGAGAATGAAAAAAAGATAATTAAATTGCAAGGCGGCAAAAATGAAACTGACAAAATGTTTAAGGTTGAAAAAAGTGAAGGTTCTTTTGGTTTCATCAGCACCATGAGCGACCATTTTTGTTCAACATGCAATCGTTTGAGAGTCACAGCTGATGGAAAAATAAAAAACTGTTTATTTGGGAAAGATGAGCTTGATCTTTTAACATCTTTGAGAAAGGGTGAACCAATAACTGAAATTATAAAAAAATCATTGTTTTTGAAGCATGAAAAATTAGGGGGTCAGCTTGATGAGGATTTTCAAAAACTCAACCATCATTTGCTCAAAAACAGGTCAATGATTGCCATAGGTGGGTGATTTATTTAACTTGCATCAAAACATTAATCGTGATTTCAGTTTCAACAGCTAAAAAAATCATAGAAGAAAACCAACAAACATTTGGTGTTCATGAAGTGAAAATCAATGAAGGATTAGGAGCCGTTTTAGCAGAAAACGTAATAAGTGAAATAAATGTTCCTTCTTTTGACAATGCTGCCATGGATGGTTATGCCTTGCGTGGAATAGAAAACCAAGAAGGATGGAAGGTGATTCATAGCATTGCAGCAGGTGATGGTGAAATTACAGAGCTAAAGGAAGGTGAAGCAGCTAGAATTTTCACTGGCGCGATGATTCCCAAAGGTTGTGATGCGGTGCTTGTTCAAGAAGAAGCTGTTTTTAAAGACCATATACTTTTTGGAACACATCCAATTCGATTAAGTCAACATATTAGAAGAGAAGGTGAGCAATGTGTAGCAGGGGATGTTTTGCTCAAAAAAGGGAGCATCTTGAACGTCGGAATGATAGCATTGCTAGCAAGTTGTGGCATTGAAAAAGTGATGGTTTTTAAAAAACCAAAGGTGTTTGTTATTCTCACCGGAAATGAACTTATGCCATTGGGAAAACCTTTGGAAAAAGGCAAAATATATGACTCTAATCGTTGGTTCATAGAAGCTTATCTTGCAAAGTTGAACATAACTGATGTAGAGTTTTTGCATATTAAGGATGAAAAGCAATGTTTAGAATCAGCGATTAACCAAGCATTAGAAATTTGCGATGTTCTCATCATCACTGGAGGTGTTTCAGTTGGCGAACATGACCATGTGAAAGAAGCCTTGAAAAACAATGATGTTGAAGAATTGTTCCATAAAATCAAGCAAAAACCAGGAAAACCACTTCTGGTAGGAAGAAAAAATAAGCAAATGATTTTCGGCTTGCCCGGCAATCCGGTTTCTGTTGCATTGTGCTTCAATCAATATGTCAAACCATTTTTGATGCACAGCATTGGTCATAACAATGTTTGGAAGTCAGATGCAAAGGCGACATTAAGTACTGATTTTAAAAAGAAACAAGGGCTTACCCATTTCTTGAAAATAAAACTCAAGGGAGACAAAGCTGTGATTTTGAAAGGTCAAGAATCATTTAATATGATTTCATTTGCCGAAATGAGCCATTTTGCGCTCATTCCCGAAGATGTAGAACAAATTAATCACACAGAGGTGATTGAGCTTTTTGAATGGTGAATAGCATGATGTTTAATGATTTTTCTTTAGAAACATTTATTCTCGCAGGAGGTAAAAGTTCAAGAATGGGTCAAGATAAGGGCTTGACTATTTTCAAAGACAAAGCCTTGATTGCTCATATGATAGATAAATCAATGGCTTTGGGACTAAATACATCAATCATTAGCAATCAAATAGGTTATGAAAAATTCGGATTATCACTTTACAAAGACGTTATTGAACATAGTGGTCCTTTAGGTGGTCTATTTACTGCGATTTCATACAGTAAATCAAGCCATGTGCTGGTGTTGCCTTGCGATATGCCTAATTTGAGTGTCGAGAATCTAAAGGAATTAACATCTAAAATTTTTAACAAAGAGGCATATATTTCTTCCATGCACAACAGGATAAATCCATTAGTTGGAGTTTACAGTTGCCTATTGCTCAACAAGATTCAAGATAAAATACAGTATAATGAGTTAAAAATGTTAGATTTTGTATCTTCATTAAACCATCAAATTATAGAATTTCAATCAATTAATGAAAACGAATTTGCAAACATAAACACTCAAATTGATTTAAGATATGCTCAAGATTAAGCTTTTTGGAATGTTGGTTGAAGAGTTAGAAACAGATTCAATACTTTTAGATGATTGTTTGAACACGGTTGAACTTAAAAATAAACTTTTAACTGCTTATCCTAACTTGAAAAACCTTTCATTTAAAATTGCAGTGAATCAAAAAATATCAGAAGAAAGCACTGAATTGAAAGAAAGTGACGAAATTGTATTGTTGCCGCCTTTTTCAGGAGGGTGATATTTTGAAAAAACCATTTACAAAATTCAATTTAAATCTATGGTTTATTCCTTTTCATGTGCAGACCAAGCAATCAAAGCTGAAAAAGTAACTGAAGCCATATTATCTTGCAATCAATTGCAAGATGCCGGAGGCATAGGTTTTTTCATAGGTCAGGTACGAGCTGATGAAGACGATGTAAAGAAAGTTATTGCCATTGAATATACCGGATATGAACCAATGATAAAGCAAGTGTCACAGGATATCATCCATGAAATCGGATTAGAATTCGACCTAAAAGCCATTTATGTTATCCACAGTTTGGGGCATGTGAGAGTTGGAGAAATGTGTTTAATGGTTTGCACAGCATCTAAAAGCAGAAAAAATGCCCTTGAAGGATGTCAAAAATTGGTTGAAAGAATCAAAAATGAATTGCCGATTTGGGGGAAAGAAATTTTTGATAACAATAACACTTCATGGAAAATAAATAGTTAAAGATTTTTTATGGTTAACATCACCCACAAAAAGAATACACTCAGAAAAGCGATTGCAGTTGCTCACGTCACTTTTGGAAGTCCGAAAACATCACAAGCCATCATAGAACAAACTGTTCCTAAAGGTAATGTATTGGAAGCGGCGAAAATTGCAGCCCTATTTGCTGCCAAAAACACATCAAACGCCATTCCTGATTGTCACCCCTTGCCAATTGAGTTCACAGAAATTCGATTCCAATTGAATGATGATAGTCTTAAAATTGAATGTGAAATACACACCATATACAAAACCGGAGTTGAAGTTGAAGCGATGTATGCAGCCTCTGTGGCAGCCATCACTTGTTATGACATGTTGAAACCAATTGACAAACAAATTGTGGTGCAAGAAATCAAGTTATTGGAGAAATCAGGTGGAAAAACCAGCCAAAAAAGACTACCTGAGAATCTTGAAGTTGGTATTGTGATTTGTAGCAACAAGCAAGAAGATGATGAAAAGAGTTCTATTGGATATTTAGCAAAAAAGAAATTTGAATCTTTAGGAATTCGAATTGGTCATTTTGCAAAGGTTGAATTAAATAGTGTTGACATTGAACGAGAATTCAGGTTTTGTTTGGAATCCAAATTTAATCTCATCATAATGATAGGCGGCACTGGAATATCCCCAAATGACATCACAACCGATATCATCAATCCTTACATTGAAAAAAGATTATTGGGTGTTGAAGAAAGCATCAGGTCTTATGGACAAAGCCGAACACCTTATGCCATGTTGTCAAGGAGTTTGGTAGGTTTGTCAGGAGAGTCATTGGTGATGGTGTTGCCCGGTTCAAAAAATGGAATGCTTGAGTCTATTGATGCGGTTTTTCCTGAGATTTTACACTCTTTTTGGATGTTGAAAGTCTGATTTTAATCCAATTATAATCGGCTTGAAAGGTTATATCTATGTTTATTTGCTTTTAAAATCGTGTTAAATTTTGAAACAGGTCAAATAATATGACAAAATTTCAGTTTTAGATTTACTGTTTTAAACAAAGGAACAGTTTTTGCGATTTATCAACAAAAACTAGCAGGATATGAAAAAAAGAGATTATTTCTTAGGTGTTTTTTTGGCAGCAATTGTGGGAGCTGCTGTTTCATGGTTTTTATCCAAAAACAATAATAGTATTTTCTTAGAGTCGGGTAATAACAATCCCAATTATTGGTTTGCCAAGTCAGTTGATACCAATTCAGTGATTGTTCCTGAAGGATTAAACTTTATCAATGCAGCAGACAGGGTGAGACCAACTGTTGTCCATGTGAAGACCTTTTATGAAGCAAAATCTACACAGGGGAACAAATTACAGTTAGACCCCTTTTTCAGGGATTTTTTTGGGGATAACTTCGACCAGTTTCATAAAGGACCTCAAAAACAACAAGAAGCGGCTGGTTCAGGTGTGATTCTATCAGCAGACGGTTACATTGTAACCAATAACCACGTTATAGATAATGCTGACAAAATAAAAGTGATATTAGATGACAAAAGAAGCTATGAGGCGAAACTGATTGGCGCTGATCCTACTACTGATTTGGCATTGTTAAAGATTGATGAAAAGTCATTACCATTTGTTGAAATTGGAAGCTCAGACAGAGTCAGAGTGGGTGAGTGGGTTTTGGCTGTTGGAAATCCCTTCGATTTGACTTCAACTGTGACAGCAGGTATCGTGAGCGCAAAGGGCAGAAACATCAACATTTTGAGAAGCAAAACAAATTATGCCATAGAATCATTCATTCAAACCGATGCAGCTGTGAATCCAGGAAACAGTGGAGGTGCATTAGTAGATTTGAAAGGAAGATTGATAGGTATAAACACCGCTATCGCTACTCCAACAGGTTCTTACACAGGTTATTCATTTGCAGTTCCTGTCACAATTGTTGAAAAAGTTGTTGCAGACCTGAAAAACTATGGTGAAGTGCAAAGGGGATTGTTAGGAATTAACATTCAAGACGTGACAGCAGAGTTGGCCAAGGAAAAGAATCTAAAAGAAGTGAAAGGGGTTTACGTTGCAGGAGTCAATGAAAACAGTGCTGCAAAAGACGCAGGAATTGAAGAAGGTGACGTTATCATAAAAATAAATGATGCATTCGTGAATTCATCTTCAGAACTTCAAGAAAATGTTGCTCGCCACAGACCGGGCGATAAGATTCAAGTTACATTTATCAGGAAAGGCGCTGAGAAAAAAGTCACTGCCACATTGAAAAATAAAATGGGTAACTTGTCTGTGGTCAAAACAGGAGATGATGCAGGAAATGCTTTGGGTGCAGAATTGGCGACCATCACCAAAGAAGACAAAGAAAAGCTTAAAATTGAATCAGGAGTAAAAGTTTTGAGGTTAAAATCAGGAAAACTTAAAGACGCAGGAATCAAAGAAGGCTACATTATCACCCATATTGAAAGACAAAAGGTGGCAACAGTTAAAGACATATCCTCGATTTTGGAGAACAAAAAAGGAGGTGGATTGTTAATAG
>JBDNDT010000154.1:0-6400 GCA_046718985.1 Cytophagales bacterium | reverse complement strand
TTCTGCCCCTTGGTGGGTGCGATAAAAAAACATCTCCACCCCTTCTGGCAAACAAGTCGCTATCTGTTCAATCACATAGCCTTCCCATGAAGCACCCAAAGCCGGATGTTTCATCAATTGGTTATAGTCGGTGATGTTCAACAAATAATGTAAAATTCCCGAAGTCCTGAGATACATTTTGGAAGATTTCACCAATCGCTTTCCGTGGTTTTCAAACCAAGGGGGCAATCTTCTCACCAGATAAGAGCCTTGCATAAAGTCAATATACCTTTTCACTGTTGTGCCTGTCAAACCCAATGAGCGACCTAAATTTTCCAGATTTTCAGTTGTTCCGTTCAAATGCGCCATCATGCCCCACAATTTGTTCACTTGCACTGCATTCAAATTCACCCCGAAAAAACTGTTCAAATCGCGGTGCACATAAGCTTCAATGAAACTTTTTACCCACAATGAAAATATTTTGTCAGACTTATAAGTCAAGGCTTCGGGAAAACCACCCCTGAACCAGTGTTTTTCCATGTCAATGCCTGAACTTGCCGCTTCCAAGAGGTTCAATTGGGTCATTTCATTGTAAATGATTCTTCCGGCTAAACTTTCCGAAACCCCTTTCACCAAGGCAGGGTCTGCAGAACCCGTCAAGATGAAACGCCCGGGAACTCTGTACTCGTCAATGAGGCTTCTCAACACTGAGAAAATGGAAGGCAGGCATTGCACTTCATCCAACACCACCAAGTCATTCATCAGTGGCGACAACACCTCCACAGGGTTGTTTTCCAAAGCAAAGCGATGATTGGGGTTTTCCAAATCGAAATAATGCCAAGCTTTCCCGCAGGTCTTTCCCAAAGTTTTCGCCAATGTTGTTTTGCCCACTTGCCTTGGACCCACCAACATCAAGGCAGGGAAGTTTTCTACAATTTCTAGTATTTCGCTATATGAAAGACGGTCAATCATGACACAAAGTTATGATTTTACCATGAAATATTCAAATCAGATTTGAATATTTCATGGTAAATATTGAATGAAAAGTTAAATATATTGCTGAATAACAAAAGATTAAGGCATTGTGCAGAATAGATAATCATATTTTGAATTGAAGACTAAAAAACGAGAAAATAATTCTCCAAATATCCCAATGTGGCAGGAAAACACGGTATATAAAGCACATAAGGTTTTTGCCGCAAATGTGAATTTCAGAATATTAATGCGGGCTTAAGTGAGTTGTATTGAGAAAAAACATCCATGAAAAATTCAAATTAAATTTGAATTTTTCATGGATAAATAAGGCTTTCTTTCCTCCGACTCAAAGACGCGGTAGATGATTGAATAAGAAGTCTTTCAGTCCGCAAACCATGACTTTTTCACCTTTAGGATAGGTTTCTGAACCGGGTGTGAGCACAAAGTTGTGGCTGGTGCCCAAGTCTTCGATGCAGGAATAAAAACCCCGCGACACCACAGGAGCATTGCTATACTTGATTTCTATGCAGGCAATGGCCATCATTCCCTTGGCAATCACCACGTCGCATTCTGCCCCGTTTTGTGTTCGGTAAAAATAAAGGTGAGTACCTTCCGGTTTCAAACCCCAAATTTGTTCAATCACATAGCTTTCCCAAGAAGTGCCCACCACCGGATGGCCTTGCAAATCATCCCAAGACCTGATGCCCAGCAAACTGTGCAAGACTCCTGTTGCCCTGATATAGACTTTTGGCGATTTGATCAGCCTCTTTTTGGCATTTGAAAACCAAGGGGGCAATTTCCGAATCAAATAAGCCCCTTCCATGAAGTCAAGGTAGCGGTTCACCGTTGGGGCTGTCACCCCAAGCGATCGGGCATGGGTTTCAGCGTTCCAGATGCCGCCATTTCCGTGGGCAAGCATCAGCCAAAGTTTTCGAACCAAGGCCGGTGTCAATGACACGCCAAAAAGGAAGTTCAAATCTCTTTCGGCATAAGAAATCACAAAGTTTTCAGCCCAAGCATGAAAAAAACGGTCGGTTTTTGCCAACAAAGGCTCAGGAAAGCCACCCCTAAACCAATGGCTTTCCATTGAAATGCTTGTGGTTTCCAACTCTTTCAAATTCAGAGAGCCCAATTCCCTGTAAGAGATTCTTCCGGCAAGCGATTGAGAAATGCCCTTCACCAAAACAGGCGATGCAGAGCCCAACACCAGAAATCTTCCCGGCACACGGTGACGGTCAATCAAAGGGCGAAACCATGAAAACAGTTCAGGAAGCGTTTGCATTTCGTCAATGATCACACAGTGGTCTTTGTAGTTTTCCAAATAAGTGATGGCATCGTCTTTGAGTTTGGCAAGATCTCGAGGGTCTTCCAAGTCCAGGTAATGAACAGGTCGATTTGATCTTGCCGCCACTTGCTTGGCAAGGGTTGTTTTGCCTATTTGCCTAGGGCCAACAATGGCAACTGCGGGAAAATCGTTTAAATCCTCGCGAAGCGATTCACAAAGCAGTCTGTTCAACATATTCAATCACCTTTTATCCAAGTAAATCAAAAATCATATTTTGGATTTACTTGGCAAATTTAGCAATAAAACATATTTTAACCAAGTAAAATGAAAATTACATTTTTGATTTACTTGGTTTTTATGAAGCGTTTAAATATTTTTTACCAAGTAAAACGAAAATCATATTTTGAATTTACTTGGTTATTTTGAAATATAAACCCAATTCTAACCAAGTAAAACATAAATCAAATTTATGATTTACTTGGTTAATTGAAAATTTTTCAATTTTATGTTTATGATAACACACCCAATTATTCACTTTTGCTTGAGAAGTGGTGCGATTTGTTTATATTTTACAGATTATCATATAGTTGAGAAGTACAAAGGAATCTTTTAAAGAGTGAAAAGATATGATTAGCAATGAATTTTAAAGGACTATAACCAAGTAAATCCAAAATAACATTTTGGATTTACTTGGTTAATTTGCTTTTTTAAATACCATATAAAAAAATATCAATCGGGTTGGATATTTCCTAAGCGATCGACTTTTAGTTTGATGCAGTGGTCTTTGATCATTATTCCCTCTATAGATTTTTCCATCTTATTCAATGAAGTATATTCAAAAATTTTCATTTCAACAGAATTTGCTATAGGACTTGACACTTCATGCCTCACAAAAAAACATTGTTTTCCAGAAGAACTTACCATTTTATATAGATTATTTTTTGTACCATTTTCATCTTTTAAACCTACCAAATCATTCGGAGAAAGATACATTAAGAGTTTGTCTTCATTTTCATTGATTTCTGGAACTGGCAATAGACCTTGTTTTAGTCTTTCAACTACAATATTCAGCGGTATGCTTTCGTAGCTTCTTTTTCCCTCACCATTCTGATAAATGGCAAAGAAAAGGTTTGTACCTTTTGCCGCTTCAACATATTTTAATGATTTACTTCCTTTTTGCCCAACAGCAAATTTATTTCCTTGTGGCTCATAAGTTCTCACTTTATAAATTGGATGATGTGGTTTTCCTTCATTGAGTTCTTTTATATTTTTGTTCATTTCATCAATTCCCTCCGGGCTAAATGCAAGTGTCTCGGGGGCAATGTCTTTTCCTTTTTCATCCTTTAGCCCTTTATAGTTTTCAAGGTGATTGAGCATGATTTTTTGAATCGCAGAATCAGTGATTTTCTCTTTAATCTTTTCTTCGGTAAAAGATTCGTCGATGCTCACCCTTGAGGCTACATTACTCTCATCATAATAGAAAATCTCAACTTTTTTTATGTCTTTGCCATTCCAAACATTATCATAGTTTTTGAAATATTTCTGGAGCGATTGTTTGTCATACTTCAAATCAATCAACTCTTTTATTTTTTTTCTCAGGTCTTTATCTACAATTTTTTGCCAATCTTCAAAGGCTTCATTTAATCTAACTGATTTTTTCCTTTGTAATCTTACCAGGCCGGCAACCGTGTCTTTGTGCAATGATTTTCTTATTGCCCAGTTATCGCCTTGTGTTTGTTTGACTTTGATTTTTTTGGTTTTGCCCTGTTCGTCTCTTACAAGCTTTTCATAATAATTCACCGTTTTATTGATTACTCTCAAGTTTTGTTTGAAACTAACCACGATGTTTTCTATTTGGTCTTTCGCATCTTTGGCAAAGTTATTCCATGGGCTGTGAAATGCCCATTTATAGTTGCTGTCAGAGTCCTCGTTATATTTCTTGTAGCACAACTTATTTCTCAAGTCGAATCTCTTTTTGTTTTTCTCTTCCTTCGATTCTTTGCCAAGCGCACTTTCATTATTGAGGTAGTTGATATGATCTCTTGTTGCACATGCAATCACAATGGCATCTAGGGCATGGTGGCGATGGTCAATTCTTTTTTTATTGAAACCCTTTTGGAGTTCCAAAGGAACTTGTGGCAGGAATTTTCCTGTTTTTGGATTAATGCTGCCAAATTGATTAGAGTTAGTGAGTGCATTGAGCCTTTCAAATCTTGGGGTGATGATGTCATTCCAAATGTCATTAAGCCCCCAGTCTTGTTTTAGTACGCTGGTGATTTCGCCATTCGTTGAAAGCAAGTGTTTGGAAACAGTTTCTTGCTCGTCTTCTTCACGCAAAATGTTTGATAGCAAGTTTTTTACCACTTTGCTAATATATCGACTGTCGTTGAGTTGTCTTTGGATGAAAGCTTCCGGTATTTCATCCATCAACAGTTTTTTCATTTTCGATTTGTTTTTGGCAAATGTTTTCTTCACAAAAGTCTCGTAATCATCTTTGGATAAGATTTTTACTTTTTTGCTGTCCCCAACTTCAATTATTTTGCCCCCTTCAGAACAGATGTATTCAAAAGCTAATTTATTGCCCTTGTCACTATTTACTGACGCCTCACAAATCACCTTATTGCTGAATGAGTCATCAAAGAACCTCGACTGAGGGATGATATGTTCAATTTCGTAGGCAGGAGTGAATAGTTTGCCTAATGGTATCATCTCACCTGTGTATGGTGAGCGATACTTTTGGTCTAGCCAAAGTTTATATTTGTTAATTTGGCTTTGGCTGGGTTGTGGAAGCTTTGAAATCGCAAGAATATCTTCCGGTATTATTTCAACCGAATTTAAGACACCATCTTCGTAAATCTTTAGAATTTCTTGTTGATATGGGGAGTAGGGTCTCACATTTGCAATATCAGGGTCATTGAGCAACTCAGAAAGCATGAATTTTATTCTCATGTTGGTGTTTTCTTGTTCATTAATAGTTTGTGTCATCTGCTTCCTTTTGTCAGCAGGATTTTTCATTTCACGCCCTAACTCAATATGAATTTCATTGAAGAAATTCTGTTCACTTTTTCCAAAATATTTCCAAATGTCTGCTACTACTCGCAAAGTTTCAGCAATGACTTGCTCTACTATGGGATTTCGCAGGGAGTGTTGTTTGAAAACATTTTTAATATAATCTTCTATTTCTTGAGGGCTGTTCCATTTCAATAGTTCGCCATCTTCGGAATGCCTATCATAAACGATATAAGAAGCAAGCCAAAGTGGTAGATTATAAAACTGAGTAATGTCTGTGAAGAGGATTGCTTTTTGTCTCACTCTATCTTTGATTTTTTCATCATACTCACCATTGATTATTTTTTCTATTCTTGCAACAGTTTGGGGATGTATGTCTTCTAGTTTCCAATATTTTCCCATTCTCATAAGAGGAAGCAATTTTTTAATTGCTTTCAAGGAAAATGCAGCATATTCACTTTCAAACGGAGGGAATTTTTTAAAGACCTCAACAAATTCACTTGGTAGGTTATGTTTGGTAGCGAAAGTATTTAGGGCTTTTTCAAGTTCAATTTTGTCGTTCACAGAATATAGAATATGCCATAATGATTCTTCTGTTTCGGTTGAAAGAAAAGATGAGTTAATCCCGGCTTTTTCTAATCTCGACAAGATGTCATATCGTGTTTTGTTGCAAGGGTATGTTTTTTCTTCAACATAGTTCCAACGATATTTTTCAGCATCTTTTTTAAGATTGAACAATGGATTCTTTAAGAATCCTTTTTGGTCTATTTCTTTCTTTGAATTCAACCATTCAAATAGTTTTTCCCAATCTTCTGTATTAGAAAGAAATTTATTAGTCACATCTTCATCGCTATCTTTTTTATAAATCCTTAAATTGTGTACAAACTGCCACAGTCTAAATTCTTGAAAAAGTGGATGTGATTTAGAAACACATTTGAATGGTTTAATCACGATTTTTCCATCTTTTATAAAGCTTGTTTTTTCGAATTTACAATCTCTGATTTGTGATTTTTTGCTTTTCAGAGGTCTTTGATAGAAAATGATATCGTTCATGAACAAGTGAACAAAATTTTTGTTTTCGATGCTGTTTCTATGACTATCATTTAATGGGTATAACTCTTTCAAGCATTTGGTATAGTATTCTTTATTTTG
>JBDNDT010000153.1:0-6401 GCA_046718985.1 Cytophagales bacterium | reverse complement strand
CTCTTTGTCTAACTGTATCATGCGCGTGCGCTAATTTTGCTTATCTGACAACTATTCCACTCATTTCGTTTATCGCTTTTCATATTGAGTATAACGGTTTTGGGCTTTGCGTTCGGGCGGGTTTCGCTTCGCTGACTTTCAATTCGGAGCACAAAACTGTCAACCTGCACAAAGGTTTGATAAGAACACTCAACTTCAATTTTACGCGACACCGCTAATAACAGCAACACGCTGTTTGCAGCCAGTGTTCTATCTGCTTGGGTTACATTATTCAACCGTTAAAACTTTTGTCGATTCCTCACCAAATTGCGAAACAACCCGAACGGCAATTTTCTGCCCTTTCTTTTTCACTTCAATCGGATGCGAAATGTGTCCATACAAACGGTCAAAGGCTTCATCGTCAATTTCGATTTTCAGGGTTTTTTCTACTTTCTTTTTCGTGCTGTCTTTGGCAAGACTTTCCAAACTTTTCTTCCATTTATCAAACTCGTCTTTGTCGCCACCGCAAAAGAAAACTTGTTTGACCACAAAGTTGCTACCATCGTAATCATCGTCAACCATCCAATAGGCAATGTCGTGAATATTGCGCGGTTTTACTTCGTCTTTAATGGGGTCGTAAATATCCAATCCCTGAATTTCTATTGTAACGCTTTTACCGTCTCTATGCAAAGCAATATCCGGCTCTCCAATAGTTACAAAACTGGCGGCTGATTTGGCAGGTTTCTTTTTCAATCCTTCTTGCAACAGGTCATCGTGCATGCGGGCTTTGGTTACTTCAAACTTGCCCATGCTCATGGTTTGGGTGCCACCTTCTATATCGCTTTCAAAACTGAACCCAAGTATGATAAGCCATTGTGCATCGCCACGCAAACGACATTCTTTTATCGCTTCATTTACGGCATTCTTGCTTACCGTGCCGAACTTTGGACCGATGTGGATATATGCCTTTTTCTCGCCTGTGCCGTTCATGTAGAAGCCTTCGGCATGTAAGTAAGAGTGGCTCAATAATTCTACTCTGGAAAAAAACACCCGTTCATCTTTTCTGCCGTTTTTGATGCCTGCTGAAAGAAGGTGCTGCTTGATTGTTTCTTCAAACCGCTCTAAGTGGTGAGTGCTTAGTGATGAGTGGTTCGTTTGGTCAAGGTCATCAGGAGAAATAGGTTCGTAGCTCTGTAAGGTTTCGACCGTGAACGGACCGCTTACTCGCAGTTTTTTCTTGTCTTCGTAGGGTTTGTCGTAAAGGGTTTCGGTTTCGGGTGGCTCGTCGTTGGCAAGGCTTTTGAGCGTGATGTGCGGCACCTCTTCATACACAAAACCCTGACGAATATCGCCGGTTTTTGCGCTATCGGGTTTTTCTTTAATGATTTTTTTGATTTTTCCCTCTTGTTCTGTTTTCTGCACATCTACATCGCTGTAGAGGTAGTAATATGGGAAAACCGCCGTCATCAGGCGGGTTTTGGCAATGTTTAGGGCAATGCGGCTGGTGTCTATGGTTATCCAACGCCTGCCCCATTGCTCGGCTACAAAAGCCGTTGTGCCACTACCACAGGTAGGGTCTAATACCAAATCGCCGGGGTCGGTGGTCATTAAGAGACAGCGTTTGATGACATCTGTTGATGTTTGTACAACGTATTCTTTATTGGTTTCATTTCCTAAATCTGTCCATACATCTGTTAATTCCTTAACTGGATAATCTTCGTGATATAAAACATACCGTAATGTATTTTCGGTTGATATAATTCGTCCTTTTTTAATTAAAGATTGAATACCGTTCTGATTTGTTTTCCAAGATTTTCCACCACCTGGATAAAATGTTTTACCCTTGAAATCAACAGGAAATACACAACTTTCCGTCCTGCCAGCTGAAAGTAAACTTAAATTAAAAAAAGGCCTTGAGCCATCAGGTATATCAACTTTTCCTTCCTTTTCTTCCTTGGAGTAACTTCTCCAAGTTCCATCTTTCAGCATAAGGCTTGTATATGCACCTTCGCCAGCCTTTTTCTCGATAAACAAGCGTCTAAATTTCAATTTACTTTTATCCTTGGCATAAAAAATTAGATAATTACAAACTCCTGGAATATGTGTTGCACCAAGTGCCACACTCGTAGTGAAGGTAATTTGACTTATGAAATTTTCACTGCCAAAAACTTCATCCAATAAATTTCTGACTAAATGCACGTTTTCATCACCTATTTGCACGAAGCAGGAGCCGCTGTCGGTGAGGAGTTCTTTGGCAATGAGCAGTCTATCTCGCAAATAGGAGAGGTAAGAGTGAATGCCGAGTTCCCAGGTATCGCGGAAGGCTTTTATTTGTTCGGGTTCTCCGGTGAGTGAGTCATCGTTACCGTCTTTCACATCGCGGTTATTGAGTTTTACCTGCCAGTTGCTGCCGTATTTAATGCCGTAGGGCGGGTCGAAATAAATGGTTTGCACCTGCCCTGCCATGCCTTCGCGTTCGAGCAAACTTGCCATGACCAAAAGGCTGTCGCCTTGTATGAGTCGGTTTGTCCAGCCGTCCTGGTGGTGGTAGTATTCGCTAACTTTTTCGAGTTCGTCTTTCTCGAGGGCATTGCCAAAGAGTTCGTTTACATCAAAAAGAGTGGTTTGTGTATAGTGGTTAGTGTTTAGTTTTTTCTCTCCGGTTTTACTATCCACTACCCACTTATCACTATCCACTAACTTATAGAGGTTTTTAATGAGGGTTTCGGGGGCGATGTGTTCGTGCCGGTAGAGGCTGCGAATGTCCACTCGTAGTAAATCGTCGCGGTCGTCGTTGCCGTATTTGTTGAGCCAAAACAGTTCGGGGTCTTGCCCACGATGAACGACGGGGTTTTTAGGCAGTTCAAGGGTTTTCTTACCTTGCTGCACTTTGGGGTTGGCTTCTTCATATCCTGCTTCTTCCTTGCTGGGAATATGAGCCCGCTTGTCGTTACGATGCTTGATGCTTTCTATTTTCTTTGCCATACTTATATGCTTGCGATTTTATCGGTTAATTGATTCTTAATATCTCTGATGTCGTTAGCAATTTCAATGAAATGCCATTCGGGATAACCGTATTTATCTTTCACGGCGTTTACGGCAGGTAGCCAACGGTTTTCTACAAACCATTTTTTCTCTGCCTTGTCGTTGCTCATGCCGCTTATTTCAATGATTAAGTTTTTAGTGGTTGGTGGTTGATGGTTAGTTTTAATGCGTACAATAAAATCAGGGTAATATAATTTGTCTTTTCCGTCTTTCACATAGGGAATGGCAAAACCGAGAAAAGCATTTTTTACGTAGCTTTCCACTTGTGGCAGTTCTTCTAAGGTTTTAGCGGCTATTTGTTCCCATGTTTCGGTATCGGCTACCACATAGTTTACGTGACTTTTCTTAGTCGGAAAAACTTCTTTTGCAGTGTGTCCATTTACATATTTGGTGCTGCCGAATGGGTTGTAGTAATTGAACACAGGGCGAATATATTCGACTGTATTGATATGCGGATTGATGCCCCGGCGAATATGGTCTGCCATAATTTTCGGCTCGTTGAAGTAGAGTAGCTTTTTATACTTCTCGTCTTTTTCGCCAATGAGGATTACTTTGTGGTCGTACCAGTATTCAACGATTTCTTTGAGTTTTCCGAAGTATTGAAACTTAGGGTTTTGGTTGTCATCGCTGAAATGGTAATGGATAAGTTCTTTGGTAAGCAGAAAGATGATTTCCTGTTTTCGTTTTTCAAACACGCTTTGCACTTCCAGTTTTTCTTCTTTGGGCACAAATGCCGAAGTCATGGTGGTTTGCAAAGGTAAACTGGAACAAACTATTTCAAAATTTTCTACTTGGCTGTAATCGTATTTCAGTTCATTGCTGGCATTTTCCACGCGGTAGCCGACGACATTGGGGAAGGTGATTTCGTGTGCTACTTGTCTTTCGGGCAATGCGTAAATGTGGGTCAGCTCAACGGGTTGAGGGGGTGGTGTGGCTTTGCCACCTTTGAACATTTTGAACGGAACGCCAATAATGTGAGCATATTCGGGGGGAAATTTCTCTATCACGATTTTTCGTTTGTCATTAGTGGGATTACCGTCCTTATCGTAGCCCTGCAAGTAGTAATTCATTCTACGCAAGGCACGACCTGCCACTTGTTCGCAAAGCAACTGCGAGCCGAATTTGCGAATGCCCATGATGTGTGTTACGGTATTAGCGTCCCATCCTTCGGTGAGCATAGAAACAGAAACGACACAACGAATATGAGCACCCAATTTGCCTTGCTTGCCAACGGTGTTGACGACTTCACGCAAAATTTGTGCATCGGTAATCAGTTCGGCACTGCCTTGTCCGTGAACACGGGCATAGTCTTTTTTGAATTCTTCAATTTCCGAAGCGAAAATCTTTTTGAACTCTTCGTTGATTTGGTCGCTGTTTTCCAAAGCATCGCTATCAATGAGTAATGTTGGCGGTTTTTTAAGCGGTCTTCTGGTTGTGCTATCGTAATTGGAAAACAATTCATAATGTCCGGGAACTGTTATCAACTCACCGTTTTGATTTTCACACTCGTAACCTGCAATGTATTTATAGACTTCTTTGGAAACGGACGTATTGTTGCAAACCACAATAAACACGGGGGGTGCAGAGAACAGGTTGCGTTTTTCTTCAAACTGTTTTCGTTGACCGTCATAGTAATCTTTGTAGTGGTTATAAAATTGGTCTAATGCACCTTTTACCAATGTGGGAAGTTTTGGCGGTTCTTCTTTTAGGGTAGTGCCTTCTTCTTTGGCTTCCGATTTTTTCTTACGTTGTCCTTTGCGAGGCAGTTCATCTTTTACATAGAAATAGATGTCACGCAACTTGGCTTGTGTAATTTCTTGGGTGTTGTCGCTTTCGGGCAAGAAAGGGATTTTTACCAGTCCGCTTTCAATCGCTTCTATCAAACCAAAATCGGTAACTACCCATGGGAATAAACTGTAAGGAGTGTAACCTGAGCCTTGCAAATAGTAGGGCGTTGCCGAAAGGTCATAAACGTATTGCACTTTATATCGTTTGGCAATTTCTTTTAGTCCTGTGAACCAAACGGCGGCTCTTTCGTTCTCGTCTGCTTCTTCGTTGTCTTCGGTTCTACCAGATGATTTAGGCAAATAGCAGTGATGGGCTTCATCGTTCAGAATAAGCAGACGGCTATCCTTTTTGAATTTACTTAAAATTCGGCGTATGACTTGTGAGAAATCTTCTTTGGCTTCTATCTTTTTGCCTTCTGCATCTACTTTCCCGTCAAATGGACTTCTTTTGTTTCCTTGCAGGGTTTTAGGTTCAAAAGCATGGTAGTTTGTAATTACCAATCTTGCATTTAGGTTTTCCAGTCGGTTTTCTAAGCTTTGCGGGACTAAACCTCTTTGGAAATAGTAATCTTCTTTATTGTGTTTGTTTTTCGTGTCCACAAACAAGACGCCCAAACGGTCTTTAATGGTGATGCCCGGAGCAACAATTAGAAAGTAATCGGCAAATCGGGTATCGTTTTTGTATTCCTGTCGGTTAAAGTAATGATACAGAATTAAGCAAGCCATGACGACGGTTTTGCCTGTTCCGGTTGCCATTTTAAAGGCGATGCGTGGCAATTGGTTTTCGGGGTTATCGCTAACTGTTTTTTGTCCGTCGCGTATTTTGTTAAGGATATTTTGTCCTGCGTTAGATTTTGCGGCGACTTCATTTATCCAAATGGCGGTTTCAATGGCTTCACGTTGGGCGAAGAATAATTTTCTTACGGCGTGTCGTTCGGGATTTTCAAACCAAAATAGCAGAAGTTCTTTGGTTACTCTTGTGGTATTGGGATATTTCTCGGCTCTCCACTTTCCAACTTCTTGGCGACAAAGGTTAATGAGGTGTTCGCCATATTCTGCTGCCAAGTCGTTTACTTCAAAAATTGAAGATTGCGGTCCTTGTTTAGTCGGCATTACCTGTATGTCAGGTGTGAAAATCCGTCTGCCTTTTCTGATGTCTTGATAGTTTAATGAGCCGTCTGTGTCTGTCGCATAGTGCAGAAGCGGTTCATCATAAGGACTATTTAATATCGGGTTTTCTGAATTCATGTCGTTTTATATTCAAAATTTAAGGTTCCTAATATCGGTAAAATTATTCTGTCAAATAGTGTCATTTTCAAGTGCGTTGGCAGTAACGGACTCTTTGGCTTGTGCTGAAGGTCGGCTTGTGCGGTTGGGGCAAAATCTGGCTTATAACGTTTTGCGGCTTGGGGCAGTGGCGGATTTTGGAGCACAAAACTGTCAACCTGCACTGAACTTAAATAGAAGCACAAAGATCCAAGTTTGCACATCACCCCGCCTGACGCAAAACCCGTGTTGGTGGCTGTGCTTTTCACAATTCGTCTAAATCCATACCGTCACCTAATGGCGAGCCGTCCAGTTCTTTCTCGT
>JBDNDT010000152.1:0-6430 GCA_046718985.1 Cytophagales bacterium | reverse complement strand
ATACATGTCTGAGTCTTATGAAAATGCAATCAAGAATCTTAAAAAACTGAACCCAACCAACATATATGGACAATATGCAGCATATTATCTAGGCTTGTGTTATCTCAAATCGGGTAACAAAGCATTTGCAGTCAATGCTTTTGTGCAGTCAGCAAAACTGAATTACGATGAAAAAGAAATCAAACCCTTAGCTCTTTTTTATTCAGGAAAAACTCATTTTGATTTGCGGAATTTTGATGATGCCGCATTTTTTTTAAAAGATTATATAAAGAAATTTCCCAATCACCCAAATCATCAAGAAGCGAATGAATTGCTGGGTGAAGCCTTGTTGAACACTAGCAATTTTTCAGATGCAATTGCTTATGTAGAAAACAGCAAAAACCGAAGCAAAAGATTGAATGCCACTTATCAAAAAGTGACATTTTACAAAGCCATGGAGTTTTTCAACGATGGAGAATTTGAAAAATCACTAGAGTTATTAGATAAAAGTTTAGCTCATCAGCTTAATAATAAATTCACTCAACAAGGTTATTTTTGGAAAGGTGAAGCTTTATCTTTTCAAAAAAAATATGATTTAGCGATTGAATCCTATTCTAAAATGCCAAATGATGACCCTTTGCTCAACACGAGGTCATTTTATGGATTGGCTTATGCGAATTTCAATTTGAAAAGATATGACAAAAGTGCAGAATGGTTCAAGAAATTCCTTGATGCTCCTGAAGCAAAGCAATTCCAATCATTTTATGCAGATGCTCAATTGAGAATGGCAGATAATTTTTATGCTACCAAAAAATACGAACAAGCCATTGAAATGTATGACAGATGCATGAGCAACCCACACATGCAAGATCATGAACATGCTATTTTTCACAAAGCTGTGGTGTTGTGGCTTTCAGGAAAATATGATCAAAGCAGAGAAACATTTGATTTTCTTATCAGAAGATACCCTCAATCAAGATATTTTGACAATGCACTATATCAAAGATCTGAACTTGAGTTGGAGCGTGGAGCTTACAAAGAAGCTGTTAATAATTTCACAGTTTTCATTGAAAAAGTCCCAAATTCTCAACTTGTTCCTCATGCACTCTTAAAAAAGGGGATTGCTTACTCAAACTTGAAGAATTATAAGGAAGCAGAAAAAAACTATAAGCTCTTGTTGCAACAGTTTCCCAAACATGAACTGTCTGTCACGGCTTTGCAAAGTTTGCAGGACGTGTTGAACTTGGACGGAAGAGGTGAGGAATTTGAAGAAGACCTACAAAGCTTCAAAGACAAAAATCCGGAAAGCAGTGGGTTGGAAAAAATTGATTACGAGTCAATCAAGTCCAGTTATTTGGCTGAGAAATATGCCATAGTTCGCAAAAACTTTAAAGACTTTGAAAAGAAATACCCTGAATCGGGCTTTTTAGATGAAATGAATTTTTATTATGCAGAGGCATCATACCGAACAAAAGATACATCAGAAGCCCTGACCTATTATCAAAAAGTGATTGAAAACGGCAAAACCATATATACCAACCGTTCAATAAGAACTAGCGCTGAATTAGAAACCGGAAAAAGAAATCATGCAAAAGCGGTGAAGCTGTATCTTAATTTAAATGCAAAAGCGGTGAATAAAAAAGAATTGCAATCAGCATGGATGGGATTGATGGAAAACTATTTCGCACTCACAAAATATGATTCTTCATTGATTTTTGCCAAACAAGTTTTGAGCCTTGGAAACGTTCAGATGAATGCAATCAATAAATCTTCTTTGTTTGCGGCAAAGTCATTGCTGATGAAAAAAGACACATTAGCTTCTCAACAATATTTGCTTGAATTGCTCAACACTGCACAAGATGAATTTGGAGCTGAAGGTAATTATTTATTTGCCAAACTTCTTTATCATCAAAAAGATTTCAAACAATCACTTGACAAGCTGTTTTATTTAAACGAAAAATATGCCAATTATCAAAAATGGGTGAACCAATCATTTTTATTGATTGCAGAAAATTACATTTCATTAGGTGAAATTTTCCAAGCAAATGCTACCTTGAATTCAATCATCGAACATTCAAAAGATGATTCTATTGTTCAACAAGCTAAGAATAGAATGGAAAAAATTAAATCAAATTCAACAGAAGAGAGAAAATAAGTCATGAGAAAAACGAATTTAATGTTATTGGTTTTTTCTTTTCTGTATTGTGGAAAAATGTTGGCCCAAAAAGGCGAACTAGACAGCAAAGAAATTGTGATTGAAAAAGACAGGAAAATTGAACTTCCTGAATCTGAGAGAATTTTCGAAAAAATCAACTTTGATGTTCCAAGAGAACAGTTTCCTGAACAAGAATATGAATTCAAAGTTGAATCAACATTGAAACTGGGTGAAATGAACCCTAAACTAAAGTTACAATCGGCTAAAGAAGCTGAAAAGGAATCTGGAAAGAACGGCAGGGCAAAGTTCGGTTTTGGCAATTATTTTACATTTTTAGGGGGCTTGGATTATGGTCAAAAAAGCTCAGAAAAATTCAGTTATGACTTGAAATACCACCATCTTTCATCTCAAAGAGGAGCAGTTGACGGAAAAAACTCCTCAAGTTCAGGAAATCTAGCAGAAGTTAATGGCAACTATTTCCTAAAATCAGGCAGCATTTCTGCAAAAGCAGGTTTAGAAAGAACAGTAAATAAGTTCTATGGATATGATAAAAATCTAGGGGAGATTGATGATGAAAAGCTGAAAATAGTAAGCCCCCTGTTATACACCCAATTCAATAATAGGTTGAATCTAAAAGACACCCAAACCGTCTTGAATTCAAACCTTGGGTTTTATCATCTCAATATCAATAGATTAAAAAATACTGAAACTGAGATTTTAGCCTCACATCAAGGGGATTCGAGACTAAAAAGTGATTTGATGTTGAGTTGGAGTTTTGAAGGCTCTTCAATTTCCAGAAAAGTGGTTGAAAGCAGTGTCAATCGTCATTTTGTTCTGGCTGACGTGAAAATGTTAAAAAAGTTGAATGCTTTTGAATTTGAAGGAGGCTTGAGGTTTGCTTCTTCGGGAGACACTATAAGTTCTGCAAAATCAGTTTATTTATATCCCTTAGCCAATATCAAATACCATGTTGTTCCCAAAGCCTTGATGTTGGAAATCGGATATGGAGGTACTCTAGAAAAGAACACCCTAAGAACTTTCACGAGAGAAATTCTTTGGCTGGATACCTCAACTGTCATACAACACAACAATAGAAAAAACGATTTATATGGTTTTGCCCAAAGCAACATATCAAATTCAGTGTTTGCCAAAACTGGTTTTGAAATTAGAAGATATGATAACTTTCACTTTTTCTCGAACGACCCTGAAAGAAGAGAAATTCTAAATGCAGTTTATGACAAAGGAAATGTCAGAATGACTAACATCTTGGTTGAGATTGGTTTGGTGAAGGAAAAATTCAGATCTTCACTTTCAGGAAAATACACCACATGGAACAATGATATTTTGCAAGAACCCATTCATTTCCCCACATATCAAGCTCGTTGGAACTCAACAATTTCTTTCGCCAAAAAACTAAATTTTTCACTTGATGCATATGTTTTGGGAGGAATCAAATATTTTGACAATGATGAGAACAAAATCAAACCACTAAACGACATTGTGGATGTGAATCTCAAAGTTGACTACAATTTTTCATCAAGAGTGGGTGTTTTTTTGATGTTAGACAATATTTTCGGTCAAAAGTATGAACGATATAGGCATTATAGCGTAAGAGGAATACAAGTTTTGTTTGGTCTGCAGACCCTATTTTGATTTTTAAGCATGGCTATCACAGTGAATATTGAAAAGTTGGTGGTTGAGCTGCTCTTCGAGAGAGATTGCGTTGTGATTCCTGATTTTGGCGCATTTCTTGTTGAAAACAAACCAGCAACAATGAACAAGAAAACAAAAGAATTAATTCCACCTTATAAAGAACTTGTTTTTGACCAAAGCATTAACAATAATGATTGGATCTTAATTAATTATGTAGCAGCACAAACCCATAAAACCATAGACATAGCTGAAGAACAGGTCAAAGGTTTTGTTAAATTATTAAGAGGCAAGATATTGCTTCAAAAAGTGTATGAATGGCCGGGATTAGGTGAGTTTGCTTATAAAGAACATGATTTGATTTTCAAACACACCAAGCAAGTGAATCTAAATGCAGAAAGCTTTGGCTTGCCGGTGGTTTATCTTGATGAAAGTGGAAAGAAAATTCAGGTTGAAGAAGAAAAACCACGCAGGAGAAAAAAAGAAGAACCGGAAGAAGAATCTGAGGTTATTGATATTCCATTGCCAGAATTAAACCAAAAACCGGGTGTTCCGGTTTGGGTTTGGGTGATTTTTCCATTAATGTTTTTAATTGCGGTGACCGGATATTTGTGGGACAACCGAGGAAATCCTTCAACAAAATCTTACAATCCATTTTTTGACAAATCACATATCGTGAAAGGTGGAGTAAAACTAGACAATGAATTCAACCACGAAGACCCAATTGGTGAAAACATTGATGCTGTGAGCATTGAATCTTATGAGAAAACCAATATTAAATCCATTCCAGAGAACGAAAGCAAAGTAGATATCGGTAAAGCAATTGAAAACAAAACCGAAAATGACGACGTCTTCAAACAAGAAAAGATCAAAAAACAAGTTGTTGTTGTGCCAACAGGTGCTATTGTCACTGAAAAGTCAAACCGATGTTTCATCATCTTCGCAAGTTTTTCAGACTTGAAACAAGCAGAAAAAGCAAGGCAGAAACTAGAAAACGAAGGTGCTTATAATGCTAAAATCATTGAGCCCAACGACACAAAAAATGTTTATAGAGTTTCAATAGATGATTTTGACAGCAAAAAAGAAGCTTTAGAAAAAGCAGAAAATTACAGAAACAAATTCGGAGAAGGTCTCTGGGTACATATTTACTAAATCAATTCTCAAATGAGTCTAGCAACAATTTTTTCTTTATTGTTACAAATTTCAGAAGGAGCAAATGCTCTTCAACTTCCTAGTGAGAAAAAAGATGCAGGAATTTCAGTGCTCACACTCATTATGAAAGGTGGTTGGGTGATGATTCCTATTTTCATTCTTTCGTTTTTGTCTTTTTATATTATCATTGAAAGAATCTTAACTTTAAGCAAGGCAGCAAAAGTGCCTAATGATTTCATGCCAAGAGTAAAACAACATATTTTGAATGGTGATATAAACGGAGCAAAAATGCTATGTGCTCAAACTGATTCACCTGTTTCAAGAATGATTGAGAAAGGGGTAAACAGACTAGGAAGACCTTTGAAAGACATCGAATCCGCAGTTGAAAACACCGGAAAGATTGAAGTGTTGAAGCTTGAAAAAAACATCAATGTTTTGGGAATTATTTCAGGCATTGCACCCATGTTGGGTTTTGTTGGTACCATTGCAGGTGTAATCACTATTTTCTATAATATTGCGTTGGAAGAAAACATCAGCATTGGCGGGGTTGCTGAAGGCTTATACCAAAAAATGGTCACTAGTGCTGCAGGTCTTATCGTAGGCATCATTTCACACGTAGGTTATCATTATCTGAACCTGAGAATAGAGAGAATCGTATTCAAAATGGAATCTAGCGCAATGGAACTCATTGATTTGCTTCAAGAAAACAAATAATTCATATGCAACTGAGAAGAAAACACAAGCAAGAATCAGAAGTAAGCACCCATTCGCTCAATGACATCATGTTTTTCTTGATGCTCTTCTTTCTCATTGCCTCAACCATGGCAAATCCAAACGTAATCAAATTGATGTTGCCAAGTGCTAAGAGCAATCAATCTATGACCAAGAAACAAATCTCTTTGAGTGTTACTAAAGATTTAAAATACTATATAGACCAAACCCCAATTCCGTTTGATGAACTGAGAAAAGCACTCCAAAATGCAGTTGGTGACAACAAAGAAGCCACAATTGTGGTGAGAATGGACCAAGATTTAAGCGTTCAAAAACTTGTTGAAGTGTTGGAAATCGGCAATGAGATGAAATTGAAAATGATTCTGGCAACCCAAAAAAAATAAACTCAATGGAAGTCGAAAGCTCAAAATATAGGGTACATGGTCTCACAGGATCAATAGCTGTCCACTTGTTTTTGCTATTGATTTTGTTCTTTATGGTCATAGGAATGCCGGATCCGCCATTGAGTGAAAGAGGTGGCGGAGGTATTGAATTAAATTATGGCACAGATGAAGCAGGCTTCGGTGATAATCAGACACTAGAGCAAGCAGGAGACAACACCCAAATCACTGAAGCATCATCTTCTTCTTCCCAAACAACCTCTGATTTCTCAAATTCAGATGAATCTAATCAAAGCAACCAATCTTTGACAGAAGACAATCCTGAATCTATCACATTGAATGAAACAAAAACAGAAAAAACCAAAAGCAACAAAAGCGTAAA
>JBDNDT010000151.1:0-6440 GCA_046718985.1 Cytophagales bacterium | reverse complement strand
GCTTGGTACGATGCCGCAACCGGAGGCAACCTTCTCGGTGTTGGCACTCCTTTAACAAGACAATTCGGTGTTTTGAGCAGAACCATCTATGTTGAAGGTGTGAATTTGCTCACTGCCATGCCTCAAGGGTCTCATCCTTTGAATGACAACAACGGAGGTGACTTATTAAGATCCAACCCTAGTTTCAACGCCCTTGAAGCATTTACTTTGGTTTCTGTGGATGTTGCACCATCTGCTTTTTGTGGCACACCAGGCACCATCCGATTACAACAAAACGGTGTAGATGTTCCGGGAACGACAATCGCTCTCCCGGCCTGCAACACCACAAGTTATCAGACGGTGGTGCTGAATTATAACATTCCGGCAGGGAACAACTATAGTTTGGTTTATTCAGGTGGAACTGCACGTTATCAATTCAGAAACAGCTTCACGCCTACCACATTTGGTGATGTGGTCAGGGTCAATGGCAATGTTTTTGGTACCGGTTCATTTTTCAACTGGCAAATCAGAAGCGGTTCACCATGCATCAGAACCCCATTAGACCTAAACTGTGTTTTACCTGTGAGATTTCATAGTGAAAAAATAAAATTAAACGACAATCAAAATGTGTTAAGTTTTGAGATTTCCGAAGCCTCAGGCTTTAAAACATTTATCATTGAAGCTTCAAAAGATGGAATTAATTTTGAAACTATCGGCACTTTAAAATATCATATTCACCAAAATACTTACTCATTTTCATTTTCAAGAACGATAAACATGTCTTATTTTAGAGTGAGAACGGAAGAAGAAAATCCATCTTTTTCAAGGTTAATGTTTTGGGGTTCTGAAAATGAACTTGCTTTCACAGCAAGTCCTAATCCTTTTCAAGAAAGTTTTATGATTGGTTCTAAAAACAGCGAGAATGAACAGGTTGTGATTGACGTTTTCAATCTTTCAGGCCAAATGGTTGAAAAAAACAGATTGGTTGAACCCTATCAACCAATTGGTGAAGATTGGCAACAGGGTGTGTATGTTTTACATATCAAAACTGAAAGCACTTATAAACTGATGAAGGTGGTGAAGAAATAAAAATGATATTCAAAAAAGGGTCAAGTGATTTGACTCTTTTTTGAATATTAAAACTATCGTTAAATCTAAGTTGACTCCGAACTTTTAAATTCTATCTCTCATCACGAAACTGAATTTTTCAAGAATTACACAATTACAATCACAACATTTTTTTGATTTTCTCAACTTTGGCACGATTTTGACGTATTCCGAATTATGGAAAACAAAGTATTTTATTTTTTGTGTTTATTGATTCTTGGGTTTGCAGAAGCAAGGTCAAATACCAAATCTTTAGCAAGCAGATTTAATTATGTTTCTGATTTTGAGCAAAAAACAATAGAAAACTTCATCAAGGCGAAAAACCCTAGTCATTTGGCTTTGCTTATGGCTTTTGATTCAACAATGAACCTTAGAAAATTGAAACTAAACGAAAAATACTTAAATTCTATTTGTAACAAATTAGTGAAGTCTGAAATTAAATTTTCCAGAAAGCAGGATTATTTAGAATATATGTTCACTTATGTTCAAGAGTTTTATCTCAGGTCATACATACCTGATGTTACTTTTGAAAATCTGATTTATAAAAGAAAGTATAACTGCGTTTCTGCTTGTGCTTTTTATGCTTTAATCTTTGAAAACTTAGGGTTTCAATATAAAATTTTCGAAACCCCGAATCATGTATATCTTAAAGTGTTTGTAGAAAACAAAGAATATCTATTTGAAACAACTGATAAAAACGGATTTATTTCAAACCCATCAGAAATCGCAAAAAGAGAAAAACAATATGCCGAAGAGTTGACGGATGAATATGCCAGATTGATTGCGAGAGATTATTTGGTTTTTGAAAATACCTTGAAAAAGGAAATCACCCTAACACAACTTTCAGGGATTCAATACTTCAACATTTCAGCTTCATGCGTTGAAAAGAACGATTTTGTTAAATCATTTGATTTTGCAGAAAAAGCATATATGCTTTATCCCTCACCCAGAACTAGGAATGCAATGATGATGGTTTTGTCAAAACTCATAGAATCTGAGAGTATCAGTTATAACCAAAAGTTGGTCTACTATAAAAAGCACAAAAACTTATTGAGTGTGATTTCAGCAAAAAGCTGAATATTTTTTTTTATTGAATCACCAATTTTCTGCTTTCATTCAGTTGTCCGCATTTTATTTGACACATATACAAACCCGATTTAATATCTTTCAATTCGAGTCTGACTTTATTTTCACCGAAAACGGTTTCAACCAAAATCGGAAAACCATGAACAACTGAACCTGAGTTATTGAAAAGTGTAATTGTGGCTGTTCCAACAGCGTTCACTCTGAAAACCATGTCAGTAAAATTTTGAGCAGGGTTTGGTTCAATTGAAACAAATGCATTCAATTTATTTTTGAAATGTTTAGAAAGGCTCAATTCTCTGTTGTTAATCAAAGGCAAAACCTGTCCTTTCCCTTCATAATCACCTACCATTAATTCGTCAGCTTTGTTTTCATCAACACAAAACCATTTTTTCAGAATGGTTGAATAGACCTGACGGTAATCATATTGCATCTCAACATTTTCTTTGTTCATGTCAGGATTTTCACCTGTGATTCCGGGTTCAACCATAGAGCCAAAAACAAAAATCGGGGCTGCATGTCCATGGTCAGTGCCAAAACTGCCGTTGGAATAAACCCTTCTACCAAATTCAGATGTGGTCACTGAAAGCACTTTGTCTTCAATCCCCCTTGCTTTGAGGTCTTGTTGAAAGGAGTTCATGGCAGATGAAATGTGGTATAAAAGTGCGGCATGATTTCCCATAGTGGAATTGAAAGTTTCCACTTGAGAAACGTGTGTGTCAAATCCTCCAATTTTCACTAGATAGATTTTGGTTTTTGAACCTCCCGAAATCAAATTGGCGATGATTTGAAGTTGGGCTGACAATGGATTGTTTCTCACCCTTGCAGGAGCGTTGAGCGGATATGTTGTGGGATAAACCACATTTGGACTATTGGCTTTTCCGGCATTGTATCTTGATAATATTTGGGTGTGATATTCTTCTGTTTTCTTTTCCAAGCCAAGAATATAATCCATTTCCTTTTTGTATGCTGTGCCATTCATGGCTTCAGGAGGAATACCTCTTGGGTCAATTCCTTCGATTTCACCAAAACCTACCAAACCGTCAACCAAATTAAAAAACTGATTGGGGTTATAAATTGAGATTGAAGTAGGCACGTTATCGCCTTGATGAAACACTAATGAAACTTCATTGCCAAATTCTAAAGCCAAAGGGTCGGGCATGCTGGTGTTTGGAAAATCATCAGGATAAGATTTGGGGGCATAATAATCCATCAAATAACGCCCCACCCAACCACTGCTGATATAATCGTTAGCTCCACCGCCCATGAACATCACATCTCTGCCTCTGAAATGCGAACCATTGTGGTTTTCATAAGACACTCCTTGAACGATAGCTAATTTTCCTTGGTCATATAAATTTTTCATCCCTGTCATGTCAGGATGCAAACCAACCTGTCTGTTAACCGGCAAGGTACTATCTAATAGAATCATTTTTCTTGAACCTGAATCAGGAATAGCAACGTTGGGTCTTGCGTTATAATATCGGTCATAATCAGCCACAGGAATCACTGTGTTCACACCGTCATTGCCGCCATGCAATTGAATCAAGACCAAAACCCTGTCATTGTCGCAGTTGGCTGCCAAAGCCAAAAGATCCATAGGATCTCCCATCACCCTGAAAGGAACACCATTCAACATGAAGGGCAAAGCCCCCAAAATGGGCATTTTTTTGACAAATTCTCTTCTTTCCATTTTCTCTTAGATTCGGGTTACATCAATTGAAATTCAGGGCTTTGCAACATAGCATTCATGAGATCTTCCAACATTCCTGCGGCATCTTCTTGGCTGTTAGGGTTGTTGGCGGCATTGTTCCAACTGAACTGCCAAAAAGCCAAAGGACCTTGAGGCAAACCTTCACCGAGGCTCAAAAACTGTTGTTTGAAATAGGCTAACCTTTCAATGGTGATTTCAGTTCCGTTTTGATTTGCCGGCAACAAATATTCAGCCAAACGAATCACTAACAAATCAGGGTCAAGTGCAACATCTGAGAAATGCTTTTTCACTAAATCAAAGGGTTTTAAACCCAAGCCCATGTTCATGTTTCCTGAATGTGTTTTTTTGACAAAGTTATAGCGGTTTGCTAAAGCATTTGAGGTAATCCAAAAGCGGTTAAAAAGGGGAAACTGGTGATAAGCTTCATAACCTGCCACATCAAATGGAGCATAAAAATTCATTCCCATTTCTTTGATTTCTTCAATCAATTCATCCATTTGGTCATAAAATGTGAATTTATCATTCAAATAATCGGCGATTTGAAACTCATCAAATGAGAGGAGTTGAGCAATGATTTCTAATGGAGACTTGATTAATCCACCATAAAAATCATCTGTGTTAGCACCTGAAACTGAACCGTAAAAATATTGACTTGCCAAAAGCTTTTTAATCACCGGTTCAATTTTGAAACCTGAATTAACCATTTCTTGAGCCATTGGCTGAATGATTTGTTGGTCAATTTCAGGGGTGATTTGGTGATAGACATAAAACCTGTATATCCTTCTGCAAATGTGTAAGGCGGTTTCTTCTTTTGAAAAAATGAGGTCAATCAATTGCTCAATTTCATCAATCATGCTGGCCTCGGTGTTTCTGCCGTTGACTAACAAATCAGCACGTCCGTTTATGATTGCATTATCGAACCGATGGCTAAAAACTTTCGGGTTCTCATCGTGTTGGTTTGGGATGAGTGTGCTACCCATTTTAGCTCTTCCTCTGGGAAGTTCTGTTTCGGCATCAATGGTTGAATAGGTATTGTCAACATTGAAACCTGTCAGCACTCTGGCTGCTGCTTGAACGTCTTGTTCTGTGAAATAAACATAATCTCCGGGGGTGTTTGATGTTGGAATGTATCCGTCGAGTCCTTTTCCGATGGTGTATAATTCCAACAATTCTCTAGCAAAATTTTCATTTGGGTTTCCTTTCACATTCAATCTGCCATCAAGATAAACCAACATGGCATTGTCTATACAGATTTTGTTAATCAGTTTTTTGAAATTAAAATCCGTTGATTGATCGAAAGCAAACTTTCTGAAAAGGACATTTTGGAAATAAAGCTGCCTGCTGTTGACCACTTCTGAGCTTGTGGTGACCAATGTATGCAAGAAAAAGACAATCTTTTCACGGCAAGAAAAGGAAAGTTTATGGTCACTTTCAACGCGGGATCCCAAAATCACTCCTAACCACCAAGCTCTCACTTGTTGCACTAGTTCAAACTCTTTTTCATTGTCAGGATCGGGCACTGAAATCACCCAAGATATCTCAGCATCGTTTTTGCTTAATGGTGGCTCAGGAAACGGGGTGTTGGTGAACAAAAAGTCAACGGCTTGTTGTGATGTTAGATTGGCGATTTGATCAACGTCAGATTTGGAAAAACCAAAAACAGCTCTTCTGAGCAAATGGGCTGCTTTTTTTCTTCCTAAAACACCTGTTTCCGGATTGAGCGACATTAGTGAAATTTTTTATAACAATAATACAAAACAATATCGAAATAAGTATAATTTTCGGATTGATTTTTCATCGAAAAGTTGAAAATCTCATTAGCCTTAAATTTGTTGTGTTTAGAGAGTTGATTCCTGTTTCATGTTTGGTTTAGTATTACTAAAACTTGTTTAGGGAAATTTGAAATAGAGCGATGCATGTAAACTTGGGGGAATCGCAACAGGGATTGAGGCTTTGTTTGAGCTCCTTTTTTGAGTAGCGTAGCGGAACAAAAAAGAGCGAGTGCCGAAAGCCCGACCGCCCTTAGGCGGGTTGCCCAAAAAAATTTATAACCAATAAAAAAAAAGCTACTAAAAATGACTCAGGATTTTAAAAAAAGATAATCAGTTTTCAGCCTGAAACTAAAAAAATGGTAAGAAATGCACTGACAATTCCTAAGCTTGCTCCAGCCCAAACTTGTTTGCTGCTGTGACATCCCAAATACATTCTGGCACTCATCAAACAGCCCAATAAAATCGCCGAAATGCAACATGGAACTAAAAGCACTTCTGATTTTCCGCTGAAAATGGTGGTTGCAAACAAAAAACCTACTAAGCCACCCATCGCGCATGCATGGACGCTTATTTTCCAAATCAAGGTGATGGCGCTCATCACCAAAATGGTGATTGAAAAACATACTATCGCATAAAACATCACACCTCTAAAGCCTAACTTGTTGAAAAAGAGGAATGAAGTTAAGGCGTAAATTCCAATGGCGAAGAGATTCGGCAAAAAGCGATCTGTTCTTTTTTCGAGAGTGATGCTTGAGATGAGGCCTGTTGCAGAAAGGCTATACACG
>JBDNDT010000150.1:0-6454 GCA_046718985.1 Cytophagales bacterium | reverse complement strand
TGCCGAAAACAAAAAAGAATTAGTTATATTCACATATGCAGAAGCACTTTCAGAAAAAGTGATTTCCCAAATGGGACTGAAAAACAATACTTTTTTGTTGAAAGAAGGCGAAAAAGTAGATTCTGATTTTTTAACAGAGCTTTTTTCTCAATATCATTTTGAGCGTTCAGACTTTGTGTATGAACCCGGTCAGTATGCTATCAGAGGGGGAATTTTGGATATTTTTTCATTTGGAAATGAAAACCCATACCGCTTGGAATTGGTCGGTAACGAAGTAGAAAGCATCAGAACTTTTGACCCTGAAACTCAACTTTCTATTAAAAAAGTGTCTGAAATGTGTATAGTTCCGAACACACAAACCAAAATGATGGAAGAACAAAGAACTTCTTTTTCGGCTTATCTTCCTCAGAACACTTTGTGGTTCATTCATGATTATGAGAGTGTTTTATCATCTATTGACAAATCTTTCTCAAAAGCAGTCTCAAAGTTTGACAAAATCACCTCCCAATCTGACGTACAAGTAATCAGCTCTCCGGAAGATATTTTTGAAACAGCAATCAGCCTTTCAGAAAGCATTCAACCCTTTAATAAATTACATTTTGGAACAACCAAAAAGAAATGGGCTGAAAAAGAAATCAAGTTCAAAACAGAATCTCAGCCCCTTTTTCAAAAAGATTTCAAGAAAATAGCGGAAAATCTTGAAGAATTCAGACACAAAGGCTACAAGTGTTGCATAGCAACAGAATCTGCTCCACAGTTTGATAAATTAGTCACCATTTTTGAAGAAATCAACCCGCTTTTGAAGCTTTCCCATTTACCTGTTTCTGTGAAAGAAGGGTTCATTGAACATCAATTGAAATTATTGGTTTACACAGACCATCAGCTTTTTGAACGTTATTATGGAATCAAAAAGAAAGATAAGTTCAGCAAAAACAAGGCCTTGACCTTGAAAGAACTCAAGACTTTGCAGGCAGGTGATTATGTGGTGCATGCTGATTATGGAATAGGCAGGTTTGTGGGTCTCGAAAGAGTCAAAAATGGCGAAAATGAACAAGAAGCCATCAGGTTGGTTTTCAAAGACAATGATTTGCTTTTTGTGAGCATCCATTCATTGCACAAAATCTCAAAATATTCAGGAAAAGAGGGAACAGCACCCACCATGAGCAAACTCGGTTCACCTGAGTGGGAAAACAAAAAGAAAACGGTTAAAAAGAAAGTAAAAGACATAGCCAAAGAACTTATCACCCTCTATGCAAAAAGAAAATTAGTTCCCGGTTATTCATTTTCAAAAGACAGTTTTCTACAAGCAGAGTTAGAGACATCGTTCATATATGAAGACACACCTGACCAAGCAAAAGCTACACGCGATGTGAAAGAAGACATGGAAAAGCCGCACCCCATGGACAGGCTTGTGTGTGGTGATGTTGGTTTCGGAAAAACAGAGATTGCTATCAGGGCAGCATTCAAAGCCGTTTGCGATGGAAAACAAGTGGCAGTGCTTGTTCCTACCACAGTTTTGGCTATGCAACATCATAAAACGTTCAGAAGCAGGATGGATGGATTGCCATGCCGTGTGGAATACATCAACAGATTCAAAACAAACAAACAAATCAAAGAAACATTAGAAAGAGTTGCCGAAGGGAAAACCGACATTTTAATAGGTACACATCGCCTTGTTAATAAAGATGTTAAGTTCAAAGACTTAGGACTTTTAATCATTGATGAAGAACAAAAATTCGGAGTTTCAATCAAAGACAAACTCAAAGAATGGAAACTGAATATAGACACGTTAACACTCACTGCGACTCCCATACCAAGAACATTGCATTTTTCTTTGATGGGTGCTCGGGATCTTTCCATCATAGCCACTCCCCCACCCAATCGTCAACCTGTCAGCACACAATTGGCTGTTTTTGACAAAGAATTGATTAGAGATGCTGTCAGCTATGAGCTTGAAAGAGGAGGACAAGTATTTTTTATCCACAACCGAGTGAACGATTTAGAAAGTTTAGCCAACACCATTCTTTCTTTGGTTCCTGATGCTAGAATTGGCATTGCTCATGGTCAATTGGATGGTGAAAAACTAGAAAGTGTGATGGTGAAATTTATGGAAGGGGAATATGATGTGTTGGTTTCAACCAATTTGGTTGAATCAGGTTTAGACATCCCCAATGCCAACACCATCATCATTAACAATTCACACATGTTTGGATTGAGCGACTTGCATCAAATGAGGGGAAGGGTTGGAAGAAGCAATCAAAAAGCTTATTGTTACTTAATGATTCCATCAACAAATTCACTCACCACAGAAGCAAGAAAAAGATTATCTACTTTAGAGGAATTTTCTGATTTGGGAGATGGTTTCAAAGTTGCAATGAGAGACCTTGACATCAGAGGTGCAGGAAATTTGTTAGGCGCTGAGCAAAGCGGTTTCATTTCTGATATAGGTTTTGAAACCTATCATCAAATTTTAGATGAAGCTGTTGAAGAATTGAAAGAAACTGAGTTTAAAGAACTCTTCAAAGACATAGCTCCAGATGCACGCAAACCGAAGAAAGTGAAAGAATGTGTGGTTGAAACTGATTTTGCTTTGATGATTCCTGAAAACTACATCAACTCAACCAATGAAAGGCTCAGTATGTATGCTGAAATTGATAAAATTAGCAATCCAGAACAACTGAAAGATTTCATCAATGCTGTCACTGACAAATATGGGACACCACACAGGCAGTTTTGGGAATTGCTCAAAATGGTTGAAGTGAGGTGGTTGGCTCAAGATTTAGGCTTTGAAAAATTAAGCATAAAAAACAAAACCACCAGATGTTTCATAGATGCAAAAAACCAAGAATATTTCAATTCTGAAATCTTCACAAAAATCTTGAACTATGTGCAAATCAATTCCAAAAACTGCAAACTAAAAGAACTGAAAGACAAATTGATTTTCATTATTGAAAACACCCAATCAGTTGAACATTTGTTCATCATTCTGAACAAAATCAAGGGTTAACAAATTAGAAATTTTACAACACGATTTGAAGTGAAAATCTTCAATCATCAAGAAAATGCCGGCTTTAAAAGCCTTTCCACTGTTTCTTGTTTTAAATCCCTACCAATCAATACCAATTGTGATTCCAAAGCAGATTCATCATCCCAAACACCCATATCCTCAACAGAAACATATTTTCCGGTTGACTGGATTAATACCTTTTTCTTATCTTTTGACTTCACAATTCCTTTAAGTCTCAACAATTGATTAGGATATTGCAAAAAATACATTTGCATCAGCAATTGAAGTTTTTCAATTTCACAAGCATCTTGGTTCCTAAAGAGAAAAGTGCTGATAGCATGTTGATTTAATCCATTGTCTTTATGTTGATTTAACCTGAATTTTGGCATTTTCTTTGGTTCAATTCCAAGATATTTATCATCAATGTCACCTGTTTTGGTGGTTATGATATGAGCAAAAGGATGCACTTTGTTAAACATACCCACTAAAAAATCAACATAATCAGGCGAAACACTTAAACATTTGTTCAATATCAGCACATCAGAAGTCACAATTTGTTTCGTTACTTCAATGCTCTCTTTCATCCTTTCTTCTACATTCTCAGCATCTATCACACAAAACACATTTTTAAGTGTGAAGTGTTTTTTCACCTCATCAGATTTCAATAGAACAGAAACATTTCCGACATCGGCAATTCCGGTTGTTTCAATAAATAACACATCAGGTAAAATGGGTGAATGTTGAATATCAACCAACACATCATATAAATCATCTCCTAAAGAACAGCAAATACATCCATTAGTGAGCTCATATTGTTGTTCATAAACCCCTGAAACCAATCTTGAATCTATGTTAACTTCACCAAATTCATTCTCTATGATTGCGATTTTTTTATCTGATACCTTCTTGATTAAATTATTCAATAATGTGGTTTTTCCTGCTCCAAGAAATCCGGTAATAATATAAGTTTCAATCATTTGATGTATATTTTCTCAATATTAAATCTATTTTTCACTAAAATCTAAACTCAAGTTTTATAATCTTCCTTAAACTTCAATTGTTTTCTTCACAAAGCAACACAACTTATTGATTGGTTTCAAGGAATTTTAACAACACAACCGGATATTTACATCACGATGGTAGAAATACCACAACAAGCCTAAACATAAGACATAATTCAATGTCGTTTAGTGAAGATTTGAATTGATAACCAGATAAAAAAAACTGTACTTCTTTATATACTAACCCTTAAAGTTTAAAAGCCTTAAATTCAATTCTTCGGTTTTTTTGTCTGTTTTCTTCAGAATCATTAGGCACAATAGGCATGCTTTCACCATATCCGATTGCTGAAATTTTATCATCATCAACTCCCATATCAATCATGAGTCTTCTGATTTTTTCTACACGCTTCATGCTCAATTTCATATTGTATTCTTCACTCCCTCGGTCGTCTGTGTGACCTTCAATCAAAACCATATATCCATTCTTCGCATATTCAACAGCTTGAATAAAAGAATCAAAATTAGCTACATTGATTTCATCCATATTGAAAATGAACTGTATCGGAGGCAGAATTATTGGCTTTTCATTTTCTAAATGATGATCCCTTAAAACTTCTTCTTCGGTTTTGAAAGTTTGTTGGTGCTTATCTTCTGTTTTGGACGTGGGAGGTGTAACAGGTTTTTTTGCATAACTCACAGGAGTATAATGACCATGAACATTATGTGGCTCATGCTTGTGATTCTCTTTGTGATGATGCTCACGGTGTACTCCTCCTCCGTAAGCCCTCATTGAAGAGCAATTATTCAATTTTCTATATTGTGTTGAGTGATATTGAGCATTTAAAAAACCCAAAGACAACATCCAAAAAACAATTAAAAAAAGAATTTTCATGTTAGTGAAGGAGTAAATGTCATAATATTCCGGCACATTAAATCCAACTTCACATCAGAAAACACGATAAAAATCAGAAAAGGTTTCCAATCAATTATTGTACAATCATAAAGCTGAGTTATTTGCATGTTTAGCACTTTCTGATAATATTTGCAAATATCCATAAGCCATGAAACTAAAAATCTGCATTTTATTCATTTTCCTGACAATTAATCAATTAACGAAAGCTCAACCCGATTTAAGTGTCAAATTCAGTTCTTTCAATTATAAATCTTCAAATTGCAATTCATTCATTTATCACACAGGTAGCATCATTGTGATTCCTGAGGATGCTTTTATGACAGAAGCGAGTGTGGCTTGCGAAGGAGATATTATTATCAATTACCGTGAAATCCATCATCCCAGTCAGATGATTGGCAACAATTTGAATATGTTCACCTTCGATGCAAAAGGCAAAAAACAATTATTAGAATCATCGGGCATGTTTGAGATTGAAGCCATCTGCAAAAGCAGCAATAAATCCTTGAAACTGAAAAAAGGAAAAAAAATTGATGTGTTTTTCAAAACTTTCAACCCAATTCCTGATGTCGTTTTGTGGCAATTCAGTAACAAAAGCAAAAGTTGGATAAGAAAAAAACAAAGCATCACAGACTTGGCTTCTAACAAATTGGCTAATGATGCCACAGAATGGGGTGGGGAAAGAATTCCGGTTCAGATTGAAGGAGGGTCTGATAATTTTGATGGCGAAATGATTTATATGACTCCGGAAGAATATAAAAAATATTTGGCAGACCAGAGAGAAAGAGTTAGAAGAGATTCTTTAGAAAGAGAAATATTCAAAGCCATTCAAATTGATGAAATGGGTCTTTACAATTGTGATAGAATTATAGAAGAAGAGTCTATTCCTCTGATAGCCGGTTTTTCAGTTCCCGGAGGTGCAGAAATCAATAAAATATATGTTGTTTATAGGCAATTAAACACCGTGATATACTATTCTTTAAGCAATGACATGCCTTTTCAATTGCTAAAAACCAACAACATCGAAATTATTGCTATAGACCAAAATTCAAATCTATATCAAGTTCCTGAAAACCAATTAAAGTTATCATACTTAAATTCAAATTCAGGAAAAAAAATCACATTTGAACTCATGAACAAAGGCTTAGTGCAAACACACCAACAATTGGCATTAAAAACAGGCATAAAATAATGAAAAACATAATCTTAACAGCTATATTTTTAATTTCCTGCATTTTAAATGCCCAAAACTTAGGCAATCAATCTAATGAATCATGGATTGTTCGAAGAATTGATTTGAATGAAAAATTCAATCTGGGTTTAAAATCCCTACCCCCTCAACTCATTGCTAGTTTCTGTAAAAAAGAACTTAACGCTTACTATCCAAAAAAAAGAGATTTAGCAGTGGAATTTGCCAGTTTTCTACATCATTTTGGAGGTTATTATCTTGATATAGAAAGCATCCCATCCACACTTAGACCTTGTGCCAAAAGCTATTGCAATGAGATTGACCCATTTTTATTGGCTTGTTTTGGA
>JBDNDT010000015.1:0-14203 GCA_046718985.1 Cytophagales bacterium | reverse complement strand
AGATATCGCCAATGACCTCTAGGTAAATCTTTTTTGGTCAGGTTTGCATACATCACTCTGTCGAGCTTTTCGACTTCGTAGCCAAGATATTCAAAAATTCTTCTCACAATTCGGTTTCTGCCAATATGGATTTCAAGACCAACCACTCTTCTGTCAGGAGAAACAATGGCAATTTCATTAACATCGGCTTTCCCGTCATCAAGATGTACTCCTTTAACAATTCTTTCAAAGTCTTTTTCTTCAAGGGGTTTGTCAAGAGTGACTTCATAGATTTTTCTCATGCGGTTTGAAGGGTGTGAAAGCTTATCCGCTAATTCCCCATCGTTGGTGAGCAGTAACAATCCTGTGGTGTTTCTGTCTAAACGACCCACAGGAAACAATCTTTCTTTAGCCGCATTCGCTACCAAATCCATCACTGTTCTTCTGTTTTCAGGATCATTGGTTGTGGTGATATAATCTTTAGGTTTGTTCAGCAACACATAAACCATCTTTTCAGGTTTAAGGGTCCTTCCTGAATATTTGACTACATCACCCGGTTTCACTTTGTAACCCATTTCAGTGACAATGTTTCCATTCACTGTCACTTCACCCAATTTAATCAAGAAATCTGCCTCTCTTCGAGAGCAAACACCTGAATTGGCGATGTAACGGTTAAGTCTCATGCCATCTTCACTGTCTGTGGGATTGGATTTGGTTCTGGTTTTGAAAGATTTGCTGTAAGTTGGTGTTGAGCTAACGTCATCACGTCTCCTTAATACCCTTTTTCCTTTTCCGGCATAGTGACTTTTTTCTTGCGGATCAGAATCTTTGAAACGCGTTTGATTTAAACCTTCACTTTTAAAAGCTTTATCTTTGTTTCTGTCAAATGAACTTGAGTTTCGTGCTTTATCAAATGTTTTAGGTCTTTCCTCAATAAAGTTTCTTTTGGATCTGTCAGATTTTTCGAACTTACGAGCGCCTTTGTTGTCAGAAAATTTTCTTGGTTTTAATTCATTATCAGACCTTTCATTTTTTTGAGATCTTATCTCGTCTAATCTGTTTTTAGGAACAAAACCGCCTGTTCTGGTTTTTGAAAAACCTGTGTTTTTTCTTTGGAAACTGCTTCCTGCTGATGTGCCAGAATTGTTTCTTGAAAAGCCGCCTGTTCTTTTGTGTCTTTCTTCTGAAAAGCTGCTTCTTTCATCGTTTTTTTTCTCAAATCTTGAATCAGATGAATCTTTATTCCAAGATTTTTTTTGACCAAAACTTCCGGAGTCTCTCTTTTTGAATTCAAACCTTGTGTTTTCTTTAGGTTTAGACCATTGACGATCTCCTTTTACTGAATCACTTTTGTTATTTGAACTTGTGGTGTTTGGCTTTTTGTCAAATGAACGACCTTGACTGCTTCTTGATCCGAAGCTTTTCCCTGCATTGCGGGAATTATTTCTTGAATTTCTCATTTTGATAGTTTATCTCAGCAATCACTGCTGTGAATTGAATTGCAAAATTCGTTATTTTTCAGGTGAATACATCTTTTTTGGTCGAATAAATTTTAATAAATTGAATGTGTTCTGGAATTACTGTTTTATTGTGAAACATTTTGATTTTTCTTAGGTTTGTTTGTGTATGAATAAAACAGTTTTAATCACTGGTGCAGGTGGAATGCTTGCTCAAAAAGTGTCTAATCAGTTAAAAGCCAAAGGTTATCAAGTTAGGTTTTTGAGTAGAAATCCCAAATCTAATGAACAATTTAAATGGGATATAGAAAAGGCTTACATAGATGAAAAGGCTTTTGACAACTTGACGCATATCGTGCATTTGGCAGGTGCAAGCGTAGGTGAAAAGAAATGGACGAAACCTAGAAAAAAAGAAATCATTGACAGCAGGGTTGAAACGGCAAAGCTGTTAAATAAATATGTGCTTGAAAAGGGTTTAAATTTAGAAGCTTTCATCAGCGCATCAGGAATCTCCTTTTATGGTAAGGATACAAAAGATTTAATCGTAGATGAAAACAGTCCGAAAGGTGATGGTTTTCTTGCCGATGTTGTAGAACTTTGGGAAAAAGCGGCGGATGATTTTTCAAAACATTCAAAAAGAGTGGTGAAGCTCAGATTTGGTGTCATTCTTGATAAAAATTCAGGAATGATTCAAAAGTTAGCTCCATTGTTTAATTTAGGATTGGGTTCTGCTGTTGGTTCAGGAAAACAATTTTTACCATGGGTTCATGCTGAAGATGCTTGTAATTCTGTGTTTTTTGCAATAGAAAATGAAGAATTGAATGGAGTATTTAATATTGTGGCAGAGGAAGCAATAACCAACCAAGAGTTTTCTCGCGCATTTGCCAAGTCAATGAAAAAGCCATTTTTCCTGCCACCTGTTCCGGGTTTTGTGTTGAAAATTACCTTGGGTGAAATGGCAGAAATGGTGTTAGGTGGAAACAGGGTTTCAAACCTCAAGTCTTTGCAAAACGGGTTCACTTATGAATTCGACAACATAAAAAAAGCACTGAACCACATATAATTCAATGCTTTCTAATTTCTCGATTTAAGTTTTATTATTATTCTTCTTCAGAGCTTTGTTGTTGATTTTGAGGACCTCCACCAACTGAGGGAAGTTCTTGTGCTTTGTTCACATTGACACTGTTTATTCCATCTTCATCATCATTCTGAATTAAAAAGAAACTTGATGACAATGTCAACACCATGATTGATATGGCAAAACCCCATGTCAATTTTTCCATCAAATCACTTGAGCGTTGAACTCCCATGATTTGAGATGATATGCCACCCGCAATCGGACCTGATGCACCTCCTTTAGAGGGTTGAATTAACACCACCAAAACCAACAACACACACACTATGATTAATAAAACTAAAATTGCTGTGAACATATAAAGATTACTGATTTTCTATTTCTGAAATTTTTTCTGCGAAATACGACATTTTTTGTGGATTTTTCAAACTTAGCCTTTTATATATTTCGACAGCCTTTTCTTTGTTGCCTTGTTTGAAATAAATTTTAGCCATGTTTTCTGTGACAATGTCAATGTCAAAGCTAGTGCTTTTTATTGATAAGTCGTTGTTTTCATGACTGTTACCGAAATTTTCAATTTTTAATTTAGGTTCATTCAAGATGAATCTATCTAATGGATTGTTCCCGTCTGTTGAAAATTTTTTTTCAAGAAAGTTCACATAATCTAACAGTCTGTCAATTTGGGTTGGGTTTTCGTTTGTCATTTCAGTATATTCTTCAACAAGAGGTTTTGTGTCAAAATGAAGTGCAAAAGTATTACATAATTGTGTTGTTGCAGATTTTGGAAAAAAATCTTTTTCTTCAAACTTAATTCCGGAGAAATCTTTTTCAGCTTCTTCAATTTCTTGAATTTCAAAGCCCGATTTTTCAATATTTATTTCTGTTTTTACACTTTCATTCACAGGCAATGCTAATTCAACCGCTGAGGTGCTTGTTATTTCTATAGTTTCATTTGAGGGTTGATTATCATCTTTGAATAGCAATTCAAAAGCTTTTTGTTTGGCAGACTTCAAGTCGCTTAATGCATTATGCATGTCGCCACTGAGCATTTCGATATCATTGGAAGTCTTTTCTGAATTGAATGCTACACTTTCAACAAAAGGTATATCAACATTATCAAGTTTATCTGTTTTGTTTATAATTGGCACAACTCCAACCTTTGAAATAGCCAAATCTGAGGTTTTTTCAATAATTTCAATTGATGGTTTGGGTTCAGATTTGCTTTCAAAAAGGAGCTTCATTGCATCTTCTCTTGATTTTTTCAAATTAGCAAGAGCTTCATTCATATCATCAAAAAACTCATCTTTCATGGCAGGTAAAGATTTAAACTTAACAGCATCTAAAGTTAAGTAGTTTATTTTGGCAATTAAAGGTTCTGCTTGTTTTTTTTTTCGGAATAAATTTGAAGAAGGTGTCTAAGGTTAGCCCTATCAGAAGTTTTAAGACTCACTTCGGGTAACAATGTTTGATAAACGTTTGGAAGTGTATTGTAAGATTGAATCAATTGCAATGCAAAAATTGACTGACAAAATGGGTATTGTTCAGCTAAATCCTCCAGCACGCCTGCATCTTCGAAACTGACGTTTTCAGGATGTTTGACAAACTCTAAGAAATTCTTCCTATCCAAATCAACAAATTAATTCGCAATGTAGTGAATAAGTATAAATTTTGAAAATAGGTGGTTAATAAGTTGAGTGATTCAGTAAATGAAATGGGTTCTACAATTGCAGGATGATTCATTGCAATTTGAAAGAGGTCATAATTTGAATGATTTTTTTGTTTATTATTTTTCAAATCCAGATTAAACTGATAAATACCTTAGTTGATTGGGTTCTGTTTTATGTGCTGATATTTAAAAAAAAAGGGGCATTCGCCCCTTTTTTCAAACAACCCTAATGTAGGATTATTTTTTCTGAGCTTCATCCATTTGCTCTTTCAAAGCAACCAATTCAGCGATATCACCTAAAGTAGATTTTTCAACCACTTGGTCTTTTGATTTTTCACCTTTCTTTCCACCTTCTTTCTTGGAAGATTTTTTCAAATCATCGCTAGAGATTTTTGAGTGTGAAAGAGAGATTTTTCTTTCTTCTTTGTTAAACTCAATCACTTTGAACTCAACAGTGTCGCCATTTTCAACGGCTGTTCCATCTTCTTTTGCAAGATTTTTGATGGTTGCGTATCCAACAATTCCATAAGAAAGTTCAACTTCTGCACCTTTGTCGTTTTTATTCAACACTGTGCCTGAGTGAATAGTACCTACTGCAAACATATCTTCAAAAGCATCCCAAGGGTTTTCTTCCAATTGTTTGTGTCCGAGGGCAAGTCTTCTGTTTTCTAGATCCAATTCCAAAACAACAACTTCTAATTCATCATTCACTTTCACAAATTCAGAAGGATGTTTGATTTTCTTTGTCCAAGAAAGATCAGAAACGTGTACAAGGCCGTCAATGCCTTCTTCTAATTCCAAGAACAAACCAAAGTTGGTCAAGTTTCTTACTGTTCCTTTGTGTTTAGTTCCGGCAGCATATTTGGTGATTACCTCTTGTTTAGTCCAAGGATCTTCAGTCAACTGTTTAATGCCAAGTGACATTTTTCTTTCGTCTCTGTCTAAAGTTAAGACTACAGATTTCAACTCATCACCCAATTTGAAGAAATCTTGCGGATTTCTCAAATGTTGTGACCAAGACATTTCTGAAACGTGAATCAAACCTTCAACGCCTGGAATGATTTCCAAGAAAGCACCGTAATCAGCAACATTGACAATCTTTCCTTCAACCACAGATCCTACATTGATATCTGCACTCAATGAATCCCAAGGATGAGGCGTTAATTGTTTCATGCCCAAAGAGATTCTTTTCTTGTCTTCGTCGAAATCAAGAACCACCACTTGAACTTTTTGATCCAACGTCAACACCTCTTCAGGGTGGTTGATTCTGCCCCATGAAATATCAGTGATATGCAACAAACCGTCCACGCCACCAAGATCTATGAAGACACCGAAGTTGGTCATGTTCTTGATTACGCCTTCCAACACTTGACCTTTTTCCAAGTTGTTGAGGATCGCGCTCTTCTGCTCTTCTATATCTTTTTCAATCAACACTTTGTGTGACACGACAACGTTGTCGTTTGTGTTGTTGATTTTTACTACTTTGACTTCCATTTTCTTGTTGACATAAATGTCGAAGTCTCTGATAGGCTTCACATCAATTTGTGAACCCGGCAAGAAAGCCTCAACACCAAAGATGTCCACAATCAAACCACCTTTTGTTCTTCTCTTCACGAAACCTTCAATCACCACATCATTGTCTAATGCGTTTTGGATATTATCCCATGCATTAACAATTCTTGCTTTTTTGCGAGACAAAATCAATTGACCTGATTTGTCTTCTTGACTTTCAATGTAAACCAATACTTTTTGGCCTACTTTCAAGTCAGGTGTATCTCTGAATTCTGACAGTGCTACAAGACCGTCTGATTTCAAACCTACGTTTACTACCACGTCTTTATCAGTGATAGCCACTACTAAACCCTCTACCACTTCATTGCTCACAGAGTTGTAAAGTGTTGTTTCATAAAGGTCTTCGAATTTTTTTCTGTCTTCTTTGGTGTAACCGCCTTTAATTCCTCTTCTTTCGGCAACTTCCCAGTTGAAGTCTTCTATTGGTGAATATGACATAAAATGTTTGTGCCCGATTTACGACAACCATGTGGGCTGAATGGTTGAAATTTTGTTGAACATAAAACTTAATCCTTCAAAAAGGACTGCAAAGATATAAAATTTTATGATTTGAATAACACAAAATCAAAAAAATCAATGAATTATGTTGTTGATAGGGTAGAGGGGCTCAATGGTAGATTTTCAAAATCAATTGAAATGCTGTGCAACTTTCTCAATCGTTTGCAGATGAACTAGTCATGATTAGCTCAAAATCTATATTTTTGTAAAAAAAATGCTTCTTAAAAGTCAAGCCATAGTTTTGCAAAATGTCAAACATGGTGACACATCATTGATTGTAAAACTTTTCACCCGTGAGAAAGGGTGTGTGAGTTATATTGTGAATGGAGTGAGGAGTCCGAAAGCCAAATTCAAAGCCTCATTTTTTATGCCTTTGAGTATTATTGAAATCATTTCTCAACACAAAGAGGTGATTCAACTTCAAAGAATCCAAGAGCTGAGGGTCGAATATATGTTTGTGGAAATTCATGCTGACCCATTGAAAAACAGTTTGTGCTTGTTTATTCAAGAAGTGTTGAATAAGGTGTTGAGATTTGAACTTCAAACAGTTGAATTGTTTGACTTTGTGAGGTACTCTTTAGAAGTGTTGGATCAGATTGAGAGCGGTAAAAAGTATTTTCATTTACAGTTTCTGCTAAAACTTAGTGCTCATTTGGGCTATTCTTTTTCTGAACATGCTGAATTGGTTTATGGAACTGACCGCAAGATGGTTGATGCTTTGGAAGAACTCAAAAAGGAACACTATGGTCTAGAAAACCAGATTTCTTTTTCTATTAAAACTATGTTGGATTATCTTTTGAGATTTTATGCAAAACATATTGATAATTTTTTGCCCTTGAAGTCATTGGATGTTTTGGCTGAAGTTCATAAATAAGTTAAAAGTGATTGATTTTGAGATGATGGGATACTAAAATTGAGGTTTGTACCTCACTCGCAAAAGGGATGGCGCGGTTTGTTTGAGCTCCTTTTTTGTGTAGTGAAACGGAACAAAAAAGAGCGAGCCGCAACAGCCCGGCCGCCCTAAGGCGGTTTGCCCAAATTAAAAAAATATTTTTTTTGCTTTTTAAATAATGTCGTAATTTTCTAAAGAAAGTTTGGTGTCGTTTATTCGTTTTTAACAACCAAGTTTTTGGAAGCTAGTTTGTGTTTTTCTAAGGACAAGGGCATGTAGTGTCTTTTCACCAAAAGGCTTATTGCTGAAACAATCATTAAAGGTATCATCAAGTTATAGCCTCCGGTGAGTTCAGCAATCAAGAAAATCGCCATTAAAGGAGCATGAAACAAGCCGCTCATCAGACCTGCCATGCCAACTAAGACAAAATTTTCGATGGGCAAATGATAGCCGAAAATCAGGTTCACCGTTGTTGCAAAGACAAAACCAACAAAACTGCCTACAAAAAGAGAAGGTGCAAAATTTCCACCGTTGCCGCCTGAGCTCAAGGTGAGTGAAGTGGCGAAAACTTTCAGACTGCCAATGAGTGCGATGAACAAAAGTATCCACCATGATTGGGTTGAAAAGTGGGAAAATATGCTGTTTTCCAATACTTTTTCGGGTTCGTTCATGGCGAGATATTTCACGGTTTCATAACCCTCTCCATAAAAAGAGGGGAAGAGCCAAATCAACACGCCCAACAATGTGCCACCAATCAATGCTTTTTTGTAACTGTATTTTTTCCCTAGACCTGAAAAAAACTTTTCGACTTTGAGGGTCATTCGGGTATAAAACAGGGCGATGAATCCGCAACAGACACCCAAAAGAATATAAAATACAACATTATGATAATCAAATGGTTGTTTCAAGTCGAATGAAAAAATGATTTCTTTTTCCATGAGCACTTGCGAGAAAATAGCACCGCTGACAGAGGCAATAATCAAGGGCAGAAAAGTGGATACACTGATGGTGTTTAGCAACAACTCAACTGAAAAAACCATTCCGGCAACAGGGGCATTGAATGCCGCAGCGATTCCGGCTGATGCACCACAGGCCAACATCAAACTGCGATCTTTGTATCTTTGGCTGGTAAACTGTGATAGATTTGAACCTAATGCCGAACCGGTTACCACAATAGGAGCTTCAAGGCCGGCAGAACCGCCAAAACCAACGGTGAGTCCGCTGGTGATAATGTGTGAAAAGGTCATGTCTTTGGGTAATCTGCTTTTTTTGGTTTGCATGAAATATAATACGTTGCCCAATCCTTTACCCAACTTGCTGTTTCTGAACCTGATAACATACCAAACGCTGAGACAAATCCCGAAAATGGGCATCACGGCAGGCATAAGACCAAGCCATTCGATTTCATACATCAACTGTACCAATTCGCGGATATAATGCACCAACAATTTCAAAAGGGTAGAGGCAATGCCTGCCAACAAACCAATGATGATGCTGCACAACACAATGAATTGTCGGTGACTCAGCCACAACTCAAAAAAAGAAAAAATACTCACTAACCAATGGTTTAATTTACTCATTAGCTTCTGTTCTTAAAAATCCAATCAAACTTTAAATGCATTGTGCTAAATATAATCATTTTCAGCACACCTGCTTATTTTTTTCAAATATATGGTATCTTTGCTTAGAATTTTACTCATAAACACATTTCTATGTTAATGCTTTTGTTGGTGATTTTTTTGCCTCTTTTTTCTTTATCATTATTACCTCTTAAAGACATTAATAGATTGTTGTTTTATGGATTGCAATTGTTGATGGCACTTGGGCATCTTTTTGCAAGCCTGACAGTTCCGATGGACTCTTCAATCAGTTTTGAGCATTTTCCATTGGCTTTTGAAATTGATCAATATTCCAAAATGTTTGTCATTTTGATTAGCGTTGCATGGATTTTGTCCATTTTCTTCACCTATGAGTATAATAAAGACCACTTTTTGAGCCATGCAAAAGAGTTTTTTAAGTTTTTGTTTCCGGTTTTGACAGTGAATATCATGAATGCCACTGCCGGCAATTTAATCACTTTAGTGGTTTTTTATTTAATCGGAATTGCTTTGACATATCCACTGCTGAAAATCAAAGGCGATGAAGTTTCTAAAAAAGCTTCAAAGAGCTATCTTTATTATACGATTCTTCCGGTTCTTTTTTTGGTTTTTCCTGCAATGGGAATGACCTATCACCTCACAGGGGATTTGGCATTTGAGCATCATTCAACTTTTTTAGCTTCTGACGTTCCTTTGGGCTTGAGTGGTTTGATTTTAACGATGTTTATTTTAGGGTTTTCATTGAATTGTATCTTTCCTTTTCATAAATGGTTACCCGGCACTTATGTTGCCCCTTCGCCGGTGAGTGCGTTGGTTCATTCGGTGGTTTCAGTGAAAACAGCATCAATCGCTTCAATAAAAATTGTGGTTTATATTTTGGGTTTGGATTATGTGAAGAAGTTAACCTCAAGCATGGAAACGGGAGGCTATTTGATTCTTTTTGCCGGTTTAACTGCTGTTTACACAGCATATTTAGCTTTGAAAACTGATAATTTGAAAGAAAGGTTTTCTTATTCAACCGTTGGTCAGTTGTCATATATCGTATTGGCTATTCTGATAGGAACTAAAACCGGAATTGTCGCCGCTTCTTTGCACATCATCACGCATGCCATTGCCAAATCTACTTTGTTTTATGTTGTTGGGTTTTACAGTTCAGTTTATGGACTCGAAAAAGCATCACAAATCGGAAAGATTGTGCCAAACACCAAACCTATTGCCTTTGTGGTGGCAATATGCGGGCTTTCAATTACGGGATTTCCTTTTTTGGCAGGATATTACAGCAAAGATTTGATGCTTTTGGAGGAATTGCACACCGGAAATTATCTTTCATCCGCTTTCTTGCTTTTGGGTTCAATAATCAATTTGTTTTATATTTTTCCGGTAGTGAAAAACATCATCAAAAAGCCCGATCCGAATTTCAAAGCTAAACCCATTCCAAGGGGAATGATTATTGTTTTTAGCATTGCAGTTCTAGCGATGCTGACCAGCAGTTTTTATATGCATTGGATTTCGAAAATGATAGAATAGGATTATATAGTGTGCAGAATTGATAGAAAAAAGTCTATCCCAAAAGTCTCAATGGATTAAATAAATTGTCATATTAACCAAAACACGAATTCAAGACTATCAGGTGGGAAGTTTTAGTGTTTTGGTTAAAATGGGTTGATATTGTTAAAGCCACTATCTGGTTGGGTTTTCCACCTCCCATAGCTGTTCCAATAGGCCATCCCTAGCATCAATATTCCAACTCCACTGTTCAAACGTTTGGTTAATATTTAATTTTCTGCTAAGATTGGTTATTTCCTGATGAAAATTGATCTTTATTCCCAATTTTAATTCTCGTTATCTATCCATTCTCTTTTTTCTTTGGTTTTGACTTGCTTCTTAGTTATTTTTGTTAGAAAAAAAGCTTGGCCAGAGTAAAATCCAGAAATCTTTACGATTTAATCAAATCACTTGACCGAAATGAAAAAAGGTATGTGAAGTTGATACTTCAACAAACCGGTGACTCTGATGATAAAAAAGTCCTCATTCTCTTTGACCTCATTAACAAACAAGATGAGTTTGATGAAGACAAAATTTTGCAAAAAGCACCCATGCTTAAACCCGATCAGCTTTCGAACCTAAAGGCTTATCTCTACAATAAAATACTGCAAGGCATAAGGGCTTATAACCTGAACCACCTTCCCGACATTAAAATCAGAGAATTGATTGATTTTGCCGAAATCTTGTTCAGCAGAAGATTGTTCTCCCAAGGTATGGAATGCTTGAAGTCTGCCAAAAAACTTTCTATCGAACATGAAAACCTTGAATTGCAACTTGAAATCATCAAGTTGGAAAAAAGCGTGTTGATGGCAACCATTGATCATGACAATGTGAACAAGGTGGATAGAATTGTGGATGAGGTTGACTCAATCAACAAGAGACTGAATTTAATCAATGCTTTCTCTAATCTTTACATCAAACTTAATGCCTTATACACCAAGTTGGGCTATGTCAGAAATGAAGATGATTACCTAAAAGTGAAAGAGTTCTATTTTTCCAACATGCCTTTTTTCAAGGAAAGCAATTTAGCCAATAAAGAAAAGGTTTATTTATATCGCTTGGAATTGGCTTATTACCTCTTCATTCAAGATTTTGAAAGTGGTTATGTTTATGCCAAAAAGTTGGTTGAAACGATTGAAAGTCACCCTACTTTGATTCAATCCGACCCTGAAAATTATGCTCGTGCGCTCAACAGTCTGCTTTCATCTCAATATAAAATGTTCAGATATGATGAATTTTTGGTTACCAAAAAGAAGTTAGAGGGATTGAGCTCAAGCAAATCAGTAGAATATTCTGAAAATTTGAGGGTCATGCTCTTGAAATATCATTTCATTCATGAGATTAATTATTATTTCATGACCGGGCATTTTCAGCAAGGTGTTCAACAGTTGATTGACAACAAAGAAGCAGAAATTGAAGAATTGATTAAAAGCATTGACAAGCATTCTTTGATTATTTTTTATTATAAGATTGCCAGTCTTTATGTGGGTGCCGGTCAATTCAACAAAGCCATCAAATGGTTGAACAAAATCATTAACACCCCAAATGATGATTTAAGGGAAGATATACACTGTTTTGCCCGAATGTTGAACCTGATTTGTCACTTTGAGTTGGGGAATTATGATGTAATCAGCTATTACATCCGTTCCACTTATCGTTTTCTGTTGAAAAAAGACGATTTGCACATGTTTCAAAAGTATATATTAGGATTTTTGAGAACTTTGAAACGCATTCCTTCTACTGATGAGTTACACTTTAAGTTCAATCTGTTGAAAGAACAATTAACCCCTTTGGTCAATAGCAGATATGAAAAAAGAGCTTTTGTTTATTTTGACATTCTTTCATGGCTAAACAGCAAGCTCAGCGGAAAAACCGTTCAAGAAGTGATTGAAGAAAAGGCATTGAGGCAGATGCAATATAATGTTATGGCTAAAAAACTTTGAAATATGAATTATTGGTTAGTGAAGTCAGAGCCTTTTAAATATTCTTGGGAAAAATTCGAACAAGAAGGTAAAACTTTTTGGGATGGTGTTAGAAATTATCAAGCAAGAAACAACCTGAAAGCCATGCGTGTAGATGATTTGGTGCTGTTTTATCACAGCAATGAGGGCATGGAAGTGGTTGGGATAGCCAAAGTGGTGAAAGAATTTTACCAAGACCCCACAACCGATGATGACAAATGGGTGGTGGTAGATCTTGTTCCGGTGAAAAAACTAAATAATCCCGTGAAGTTGGAAACCATAAAAAAAGATGTGCTTTTGCAAGACATTGCACTAGTGAGGCAAGGAAGGCTTTCGGTGATGCCTTTGAATGTTGAAGAGTTCGATAGAATCATAGCTTTGAGTGAAGCTGTTCAATTTTGATTTATATATTAATCATTTTGTTATGAGATTTTTTTGGGTATATGTTTTGTGTTCTCTAGTTCTATACTCTCAGCCCAATCCTGAAAGTCTTGCCGACAAAAGAACTGTGAAAACCATTTTTTTGAATGCAAATGCTTATGTTGACGCTTCAACTTTTGTTCCTTCATGCACATTGGTGGTTGAGGGTGATGTTTTGTTGGCGGTGGGCAAAAACTTAGAGTTGCAAAATTGGTCAGGTTTTGAACGCAGAGATTTGAAAGGAAATTTTGTATATCCGGCCTTCATTGATGTCTTTTTGCCAATGGTAGCCAATGAAATGAAACATACCTCTAAACCACGTCCTCAATATCAAACAGAAAAAAAAGGAAATCAACATTGGAATCAATCTGTCAGACCTGAGTTGCAAATTCATTCTTTTTTGAATGCAGAACAGGTAAAAACTGATGAAATGACCAAAAAGGGGATTGCAATTGCGCAAGTTGTTCCCCAAGACGGCATTGTGAGAGGTGTTGGTGCTTTGGTGACAATGAATAAAAGTGAGATCAACAATGGCTTATATGTCTTGAGAACCGAATCTTGTATGGGTTTTTCTTTTTCAAAAGGAAGTTCAACTCAAGAATATCCAACATCAAGAATGGGTGCAATCGCTTTGTTGAGGCAATTTTGGGAAGAGACCAAGTTTTATAGACAAAGCAAAAAAGTTGAGAAAAACGTGGCTTATGAAGAATTTAATCGTTTGTCAAACAAGCCTTTTGTATTTGAAGTGAACCACAAAAATGATTTGTTCAGGGCTGATAAACTATCTAAAGAGTGGGCAAAACCCTTTTGGATAAAAACAAGCGGAGATGAGTATCAAGCTGAACATTTGCTGAAAAATTTAAACAGCAAATTGATTGTACCAGTTCAATTGCCTGCTGTTATGGATTTAGATTTTCTTCATGCAGAGGAATGGATAGAACATCGAGATTTGAAGCATTGGCAATCAGCACCTTTTGCGCTTGCTTTCATTGAAAAAAACAAATTGGATATTTGTTTAACTGCCCATGGATCTAAAGACGAAAAGACTTTCTTTAAAAATATCAGAACTTTCATCAATCATGGTGCTACACATGAATTTGTGTTGAAATCTTTCACCCAAAATCCTGCGCAATGGTTGGGAATCAATCAAGATTATGGAAGTCTTCAAGCCAACAAAAAGGCTAGTTTTTGGATATCCAATGCACCTCTGTGGGACAGCACTTTCACGCTTTTAGAAACTTGGGTTGATGGAAATTCTCATGTTTATGTTCCTAAGCCTGTCCATCAGCTAAATGGAAAAATAGCAATAAAAAACCGTATTAATGACAGTTTAATGGCGACTTTCCATATTTCTGACAAATCTAAAAATATAGAATTGCGAAATGGAAAGAAAATTGAAATCAGTTCATCGTCAGTGAATTATTTCACAAAATTCATCTGTAAAGATTCTGCAATACAAATTGAATTGCTTCATTTTCATAACTCAGATTCTCTAAAAGGTTGGTTTGAAGAGTCCACAGGAAAAAGAACTTCGGTTTAT
>JBDNDT010000149.1:0-6457 GCA_046718985.1 Cytophagales bacterium | reverse complement strand
ACAAATCCAACACCCAAGTTTTCATATTAAAATCAGCATCATTCGGTGCTATTTTCTTTTTGAGTCTAAATTTCGCCTTTTTTACACTGTCATTTGAAATGCCCATCAAATTGGCAATTTCCTCAGTTTTCAATCTCAATTTCATCAAAGCAATTAACCTTAAATCTCCCAAACTCAATTCAGAATAAGTTTCTCTTAATTTTGTGAAAAAATGCGGAAAAACACTTTCAAACTTATCTTTGAACACCGTCCAATCGTCATTGGTGAGCAAGTGAGATTTTGAAAGCTCATCAATTGCTTTGATCATTTTTTCGTCTTCAACATCCTCTGAATCAAAAAATATCATCTCACGCTTTGACTCCTTGCCTTTGTTAATCAGTTCTTGAGTGTATTCCTCAAGTTTTAATTTATTGACAGCTAATTCATTTTCGATTATTTGATTTTTATATTTTGTGGCTTCAACTTCTGCCTCCAATAATTTGCTTTTTGCCTCGCTCAGTTCTTTTTCTTTTCGGGTTTTGAAACGGTAAGTCAAAAAAAGCACCAACAGCACAATTGAGGAAATCAACAGGATGATTATGGTGGTGACAAACCTAAATTTTGAAGCTTCTTTTTCTTCTTCAATCACTTTTAAACGGTTATCTGTTTGAAGTTCTAAAATTGAAAGTTGCATTTGAGCTACTTCATCAATTTTCTTTTTGGTTTTGAGTTTATGATTAAGTTCAAAAAACTCTATATGCGCTTTATAAGCATTCTCAAACATCCCAATTTCAGCAAATGACCTAGAAATATCTTTTAAAGCTGCTCTTTTTTGGTCTTCGTTGTTGGAGATTTCACATAAGTAAACTGCTTTTTTATAATACTTTACAGCTTCAACATTTAAGCCTTGTTTCCTAAGAATATCACCAAAATTGTTATAAGTCATGATGAGCAATGCAGTATCTTTTTTCTGATTTAAGAGTTTAAAAGATTTGTTTAAATAACTTTCTGCTTTTTTATAATCTTGCATGGTTTCAAAAGCACTGGAAATGTTATTATACAAAAGAACCAAATTCAGTGTATCTCTGTGTTTTTCGAACACTTTTTCTGAAAACCAAAAACCTTTGAGTGCAATTTCAACTTCTCCTCTGTCTTCTAGCAAGTCTCCCCATTTGGTTAGAGAAATAGCCATTCCCAGAGAATCGTTTAGTGATTTAAATTTTTCATAAGAAGTCTTGTAATAATTCAATGCCTTGTCATGAAAATCAAAGTATTCATAAGCATCTGCCAATAAGAGCTTCAATTCTGCTTGTTGATATTCATTCAATTCATCATCACTTTCAAGGTTTAATAAAATTTGAATCGCATCAACATAATTTTTTGTTTCGATATTGCTTCTAGCAGTTTGTAATCTGTCAATGTTCTGAGCAAAAAGAGAACAACGCAACAAAATCCCCAAAATCAATAACAAACACCTGTCCACTTTCTTGTCCACTTTCATTTTATACCTTACAAATTTAATCTCTTAATGTTAAGCCAATGTTAAGAAAACAATATCATATTGTTTTGATTTAATACACCATCATATGTTACCAACTGAATATCAACATCATAAATAATGTACACTTGAATGTACCCTAAAATAAAATTGAATTTTTACGATATAGCCTGAAATTTGCGTCATCAAGAAACCCAAATAATGAAGTATTTATTTTTCTTTTTTCAATTATCAATCATTGCCAACACTTTTGCTCAATTGCAAGGTTTTGTGATGGACGAAAGCACCAAAGAACCCCTTATAGGTGCGGTTGTGTTGCTCACAAAAGAAGGTGACATCAAATCAACTTTGTCTGGGCTAGATGGTTCTTTTGTTTTTAACAAACTCGAAGCAGGTGAATATGATTTAGAAATCACTTACGCATCATATTTTGACCTAGAACAAAAAATCACTATCACTGGCGAGAAATTGAAAATGCAATTTATGTTAAAAGAATTGACCAATGAGTTGCAAGAAGTCACCATCACCACCACAAACGATGGTTCAAGTGATGAAAATGCTCGCTTGATGGAAAAGAAAGCCGACATGGTGATGAATGTGGTTTCAGCAAAAGCCATTGAACTGTCACCAGACCTCACAGTGGCAAACGTTGTTCAAAGGGTTTCGGGAATCTCAATTGAGAGAAACAGCAATGGAGATGGGCAACACGCAATCGTGCGTGGAATGGATAAAAGATATAACTACACCACAGTGAATGGAGTGAAGATTCCAAGTCCCGATAACAAATATCGTTATGTCCCATTGGACATTTTCCCTTCTGATTTGTTGCAAAGACTGGAAGTTTATAAATCTTTGACCCCAAGCATGGAAGGTGATGCAGTGGGTGGTGTGGTGAACATGGAAATGAAGGATGCTCCAAGAGATTTTACGGTTTCAAGCAATTTAGCTTTGGGATATAATCAACTTTTTCTCGATAATAAGTTTATGTCATATGACAAAAAAGCGGTGAATCGTTATTCTCCTTATGAGTTGAATGAAGAAAGATACAATGCCACAGTGAATGACTTCAGCACCAAAGTGGTCAATTATAATTCAAAAGCACCAATGCCCAACACCATTGGAGGGATCTCAGCAGGTGGTAGATTCTTGAAAAAAAGAATTGGAGTGATTGGTGCTTTGAGTTATCAAAACACATTCAGAGGAAGTGAAAGTGAGTTTTTTGACTTTTCTATGGTAGATACTGATGATGTTCCCACCTTGACAAAAGCCAGAAAAAGAAGATACTTCGAGCAGCAAGTGAGAGCAGGCGCACATATCAAATTAGATTACAACTTTTGGAAAACCAACACTCTAAAATTCTATTTAGCCTATATCAGCCTGAAAAATTATCAAACAAGAGACACTAAAACATTAGAAATGTCTTTTGGATATAACCCAACAACCGGAGAAGCCAATTTGGCTTACAACACAAGATCAAGAACAACTGAACAAATCATTTTGACACCTACTTTGATTGGAGAACACAAAATCAGTAGTCGTTTCAAAGCCAAATGGATGGCAGTTTACGGAGATGCTATCAACAGACAACCCGAAAACACCATCATCAGCTTTTTAGGCAAAAGAGAAAACTTCAACGACAGAAAGACCTTTGTGAATGAAATGACCAGAAGATGGGAAAGAAACAGGGATCAAGACCTCTCATTTTTCACTCACTTCTATTATAACTCAATTTTATTCGGCAACAAATCTGAGCTTTCATCAGGTACACTATACAGAAAGAAAGACCGCTTCAACTTCTTTAACAGTTATAGATTTGTTCCTAGAAACCCTAATGATTTGCATGGAATTGATTACAACAACAACGATGAAATAGCTTGGAGTTTAGTAAACCCAAGAGGTGCTGTTGCCACCGCCTTGGCTTATGAATCCTATGAAAACACTCTAGCAGGTTATATTCAAGAAAAATTAGAGTTTAACAAGCTTCATTTAATCGGTGGCTTCAGATATGAACAAACCAAACAAGGTTATTTGTTGACTTATGATGAAGACGAAGGCAGTGCTGTTTATAATGATTTATTGCCTAGTCTTCAGGCCAAATTTATGCCTAACAAAAAAACCAATGTCAGAGCTTCATACTTCAAATCAGTGAACAGACCGGGCTTTTTTGAAATCGTTCCATACTTAATCGTTAACGAAGATTTGCAAGAAAGAGGAAATCCTGAATTGAAAAGAGCAAGAATTGACAATTTTGATTTAAGATATGAGCTTTTCCCCAAACCATCAGAACAATTATTGGTCGGTGTTTTTTATAAAAACATAGTTGACCCAATAGAATATACTATCCAAATTGATGAAAGAAGAGGACAAGACCAGTTTTTAGGTCCCGGAAATTTCGGTGTTGCTAGGAATCTGGGTTTTGAAATAGATTTCATGAAATATTTCAGAACTTTTGGAATCAAAACCAATTACACTTACACTAACTCCTCCATCACCACACAAAAATCAAAAAGAATTCAAGATGCGAACGGAAATTTTGTGATGACACAAGTGAACCAAACAAGACCTCTCTATGGCCAGGCTGATCATGTGGCAAATGTGGCATTCATTTACAAATCACCAAAAGGGATTGATGTGCAATTGGCATTCAATTACACAGGAAAAAGGATTAACACCGTTTCGCAGTTTGAAAACGTTGATTTGTGGCAAGCACCTGTTTTGTTAGCAGATTTTTCCGCCGAGTATAAAATCTCAAAAAAATGGATGGTTTTTGCCAAAGCCAACAATTTACTAAACTCACCGATGATTGTGTATGTGAATGGTCAAAATCCAAAGAACAACAATGTTCCTGACCAAGAAATGAACATATCAGCTTCACAAAAATTCATTGACAGACTCTTAGGCTTCAACAGCAATAACAAAACACTGATTCAGAAAGATTTTTATGGAGCTTCTTATCTGATTGGTGTGAGGTTCTTATTCACTAAAAACTAAATCCAAATTAAAATTCTTAAAACTAAATCCAAATTAAAAATGAAAACCACTTACTTCTTAGCAGGAACTGCACTTTTTGCAGGACTGTTTTTAACAAATTGTAACAAGAAAGACGAAAAACCAAAAAGAGTACAACGTACTGTTTCTGGAACAATCACTGACAGTGTTTGGACAGCAGGTTCAGAAATCACCATCACCAATCACATCACTTTGCCTGCAAACCAAAAGTTGAGAATTGAAGAAGGTGTAACTGTGTTATTTGCCGACACTGTGGTGAAGCCTGAATTTATCGTTAAAGGAAACCTTTATGTGAACGGAACAGCATCTAACCCTGTTAGATTCACCATTCCTGAAGCTATGCAAGCAGGCAGAACATGGGGCGAAGCTTGGGGTGGAATACTTCCCGATCCTGCAACTTGCACAGAAATCTTGATTAATTATGCTGAAATCGCTTATGGTGGTGCTGTGACAACTGAAGAATCACCCTCAGTGAAAGAAAAACTTTACAAAGCAAAAGCAGGCGAAAATGTTCCTGCCATTTGGTTCGGAAATGAAACCGGCAAATTGGTGGTGATGAATTCTGTTATTCACAACCAAAAAGAAGACGGTCTTTACATTGACGCAGGTCAAATCATCGTAGCTAACAACTTGTTTTATACAACAGGTCACACCGGTGCTGATGCGGTGAACACAAAATCTGGCACAAAGGCTGATGTTTGTTTCAACATCATGTTCAGCCCTAACACCAACTCAGTAAAAACCTCTAACGGTGGTGGCAAATCACAAGCAGACATCAGAATTTATAACAACACCATGGTGAATTCAGGATGGAGAAGACCAACTATCAAAGGTGGTTCAATTTGGTTGGAAGATGGTGTGATTGTTCATGCACATAACAATTTGTTCATTAATAACAGATTCGGCATCAAAAGAGACACTAAGAAGAAAGAAAATGCAAACAGTACAACAGGTAATAACCTCTATTATGGTCATGATTCAACCACAGTTGCTCATTTTCAAACAAATGATGAAATTTTAGGAGGAACAAATGACATTAGAGGCACAACAGCAGGTTCAAACGACCCTAAATTGGTGAATTATCCTTTAAGTTATGATAAATTTAGTGCTGTTTTCAACACTTCTTGGGACTTCCGTTTGAAATCAGACTCTCCTTGTTTAACCAAAGGGAACACCAGTGCGAACTCACATTACAGCGTAACAGGTTTGACACTTGATGGAAAGGTTTACAAATCACCTGCTCCGGCAAATTATATCGGTGCTAAAGGCACAAACTAAACCCAATTATATAATTATCACCCAAAAAGCCTTCCTCTAAAAGGAAGGCTTTTTGCTAAAACAATCTCATAATAACATGAAATTAATAATATTACTTTCGTTCTTTCTTATCTTATACAACGGTTCTTTTGCACAAATCAAGAAAAAAAACAATAAACAAAATCCACAACAACTCAACATCCCACAAGATGACGCCTTAAACTTTTATGTAATTGGCGACTGGGGACGATATGGTGGTCATAACCAAGCTGATGTAGCTACACAAATGGATGTTTATGCCGCACAATTCGACCCTGAATTTATTATTTCAACAGGTGATAATTTTTACACCAATGGTGTTGCAAGCACTCAAGACCCGCATTGGACACTTTCATTTGAAAACATTTATGCTAAAGGTGGCATCACATGCCCTTGGTATCCTATTCTGGGTAACCATGATTATCAAGGCAATGCACAAGCCCAACTTGATTATTCCAAAATCAGCAGACGTTGGTCTTTTCCATCAAGATATTATACTTTTGCCCAAAAAATTGACAAAAACACTAAAGCTCGCTTTGTCTTCTTAGACACCAATCCTTTCGTTGAAAAATACCACAAACAAAACGGAAAATATGGAGACTTAACCCAACAAGACACCATTGCTCAATATCGTTGGTTAGACAGCGTGTTGGCAAACAGCAAAGAAGAATGGAA
>JBDNDT010000148.1:0-6461 GCA_046718985.1 Cytophagales bacterium | reverse complement strand
AGTTCATTTCGAATTGTTCCTGTTTTCTTTAATATAACTTTAACAATGTAAGTTCCCGATCTTAAACCTTCACCCGCATATAAGTTACCTGTGTTCAAATCAGAATAAACCATTATTTCTTTTCCTGCTAAATCCATTACAGACACTGATGATATTGACTCATTGTCTGATTCCAACTTCACATGGAATGAAGACTCTGTTGGGTTAGGATAAATCTTCAATTGATAAAAATTACTGTTTTCATAAAACATTATTTTTGACAAATTGAAATTCCCATTTTTATCCACTTGTTTGATTTGATAGTAAATGATTTTTTCATTCGGTAAAGCATAGTTTTCAAAAGAATAAAAATTGGGCTTGTTCAATGCTTCCACTCTTCCAATAACTGTAAAATCATAACCATTGATAGATTGTAAAACTTCGAAATGTGAAGCATCTGACTCAAAAAGGGACATCCAAGTCACAATGTTACCATTTGCTGTCTTCACCACATCCAAAACACCCCATTCAATTGGCGTTGGTCCACAAGAAACACTGATTTCTCCTTTCACAGGCAACCTTGAACAACCATTTCCAGCTACAAATTGAATGTTGTTCATGGCCATTTTTGAACCGTTTAACAAGGTGATTGTTCCGCTTGGTTCGGTCATATTAGTTCCCAAAGTGTTTGTGCGGAGAGCTTGAGACAAAAGGTCGCCGGGGGTGTTGTCAACGATAAATAATTTATATGTTCCGGCAGATCCTGTTTGTGGAAGTGCAGAGGTGTTAATGGTCAATTTATGTGGGGTTCCGTTTGAACCATTGTTGTAGCTCACAAAAGAGGATGTTCCCAGAACGGTGTTGTCAGAGCTTGCAAGTCGCACTCCTAAATCTGTTATATTACTCCATTCTTGAACATAAATATCAACAGAGTTGATTTTAACCCCAGGAACAGAGGTGGTGAAACTAATTTCCATATTAGGGCCGGTGAATCCACCCCAAGAAACCGTAGGCAATGTGCTAGTTCCTCCTATTGACCCACTCGTGCCGGCTCCTTCCGCAACGAAAAATGTGCTGTTAGATGAAATATTCGGTGAATAATTTGTGCCTGTGTGAAGTATAGTTGTACTATTTGCAGTTGCATACCAGTTGTATGGTCCTCCCGTTGCATTTGTGATTCCCAAACTAACAGTTCCGGGACTTGAAACACATCCATCAACCGGCGTAGGTAAACTTGAAGTGACTACTAGGTCGTCAAATTTGGCTGAACAGCCTGAAATGCTTGCAGTTAAACGATAAGTTCCTGATGTTCTAACATCAGCCAATGTTGTTGAGGTTTGCCCTGAGATTATATTGGAATTCAATCTCCATTCCCAATTTGTGCCTGAAGGAAAATTGCTCAAATTTGAAGGACTTAAATTGACTGTTGCAGGATTGCATAAGTTGATATCACTGCCTAAATTGGGTGTCGGCAATTGATTGCTCACCACAACTGATGATTCTTTTGTGCATGTACCTTCATTGATAATCACTTTGTAAGTTCCTGATGCATTTGCAGTATAATTATTGGCAGAAGCTGAATTTACAAATCCACTGATATTCACTCCGTCTTTTTGCCAAGTGAATGTTCTGCCTGATTTGGTTGAAATTCCTGATGTCAAACTCACCGATGAAACACCACATAAACTTTTCTCTGTTCCTAAATTAGGGTCGGCAAAAGGACATGCGCAAGAGTCCACTTTACCTTTGGTGACATTCAACAGGCTAAACTGGTCGTTTCTATCTTGAGTAATTTCCCAAATCATCACCCCTTTAGCACCTTTTTCACACATGGCATAATCAATTTTTTCCCTAATGGTATATTTTGAATCGTAACACCATGAACTGAATGTTCCATTTGGTGAGTAAAAGAAACCTGATGGATTCGAGGCTGAAATATTAGCATATGTTTCTTCTCCTGCACATCTTCCATAAAATGCCAAACCCGGTATCATTTTTTCATAAGGACATCCCAAAGCATGATAACCATCCATTGCTTTTTTGAAAAAATCTACTGAAGCATGGTGACCAATGCAAGCCGGTGCATCATATGACATGATGTTGAAGAAATCAATATATTGAAATGCAGCAGCTTCAACCCCGGGAACGTGTCCTTTGTTCACACATGATCCTTGAACAAAAGATTCACCACCCAATGCAGCACTTAATTTATAGGTGCTACCTAATTTTGTCTTGGTTGCTTGCAACAACAATGTAAAGTTGGTCTTGTCTGACGCAGAAGGAAACTCCCAATCTATATCTATCCCTTCAAGATTATGGCTTGTGCAAAGAGCTAAACAATCATCAGCAAATTTTGCTCTTTTAACAGGATCTGCGGCAACACCTGAAAAGTTGCCTGAAAGTCCCCAACCTCCAATTGCTATCCAAAGTTTTTTTCCATTAGATTGTGTTCTGGATTTCACTTCTGTGAAAACAGCAGGAGACATTATTGAAAGGCTCCCGTCTGTGCTCAGCTGAGCAAAAGCATAAATAACGTCAGTTAGTTTGCTGTATTGAACATTATTGAATTGTGTGGTTCTGTAATAAGGATAGTAGGCCTTAACCATTTGAGCTTGAGCATGAAACATAACCATGCCAAAAAGCATGAAGCTTAGATTTTTAAATTTATACATAGCGGTTTGTGAAAATTATAATGCAAAAATATAAAAATAATCAGAATTGATTATACTTTTCTTGTAAATAAATTGGATTTTTGTAATTTTTTGGTCATTTTTGTTCACAGGTTGTAATCTGTATTAGAACTTATTATTTTTCTATTGCTCAGCTCTGACAAACAAACATACTTGCCAAATTAGTCCTATCTCTGTCAAAATAATTGAGAAGCTTTTTGCCCTATATGGGGCTATTTTGCGTTTTAAATAAAAGCTTTTACTATCTATAATGTACTATCATAGTATGATAGAATAAAAACAAAAAACTTGAAAAAATAACGTTATTTTGCATCGGTTTTCAAAGTAACTTATGAACGTCAAGCGCATCTATCATATTCTCAGTTTCATTCCTTTGAAGTTCAACTTTTTTGTATTTTCATTTGTGACTTTAGTCGCTTATTTTTTACTTAAAAAGTGGTATTATCAAGAACATGATGAATCATTTTACTCTAAGTTTTTAATGATACTTTTCAAGTTTGGAGTTGTATTCGCCATTGTGGTGATTGGTTTTTCTTTTTTAAGTACCATTTTTTGCTATTTTCTTTTTTTGTTAATCAGAAAAACATCTCAAAAAAACAAAATCATAAGTGTGAAATTAGGAGAAGGGAAATATTCAGTTGCAGGAAAAGCTCCATTGAGTGTAGCAATTTTTGGTGTTTTAAGACCAATTTTGGGTGGAATTTCAGCAAAGCTTTTGTTTACTGATTTTTCGGCAACTGAAGCAATAGTGCTAGACAAAAACTTATATCAAGATAAAAAATGGATGAGAACCGCAGTTTTTGGAACAAAAAAAGTCTGGTTGCCTGACAGAAGGGCTTATAAAATGAAAGGCATAAGTGTTTATTTTGAAGATTTCTTCGGACTGTTTTCATTTCCATTTTTTCAATCCTCTGTCAATTTCATCTTCACCACCCCACCAAAGTTTGAAACATCAGAATTGGGATTAATGCCCAACAAAACCGAAGAAGAAGTTCAACGCATCAAATTGTTGAAAAAGATTCAAGGAGAACTCATCAACTATAAATCTTTTGAGCCTGGTGATGACATTAGGAGAATTGTTTGGAAAATCTTTGCAAGAAATAAAGAGCTTGTCATCAGAACTCCTGAAACAAGAGATCCTTATGCCTCACACATTTATATGTATGTCTCATTTCTAAACACTTTACAAAACTCATTTTCTGAAGCTTTTGACAAAGAGATGCTCAATCAATTTAAAGATAAGATCCGATATGTTCTCGACTCCACAAAAACATCTGAATTTGAATGCAAGCTGATTTTAGATCAAACAGCAGATGGAAATTTTGATTTAGAAGAAAACGAAAGAGAACTCTATCAAATTAGTGTGGCAAAATGGAGAAATGATTATGAGTTAAAAGACTTTTTCAAGCCCAATACAAATGGTGTTTTGGTACTCTCTTCTTTGATTAGCAAAGAGGAGATTTTAGAAGTTCTCAGCGAACGCAAAGAAGATGAGGTAACATTGTTTATCGTGAAAGTTTCTGATGTTTTCAAAAACACTGTTCCATTTTCGTGGGAAAAACTGTTCTTCGATGTAAAAGAGTCTCAAGCAAGCAAATTAAAAAGAGACTGGATTTTTTCCGGTTATAGAAGAAAAGTGTTAAAAAACGAGAAACTTTTGGTCGAAGCTTTGAAAGAAATCGAAATTGAATTCAGTTGGGTCTGAATTTTAATTTACAATTCTATTCTCAAATCTTACATTCATTTTTTACACTGATTATTCTTCAACTGCAAACAAAATCTTTTTGAAGTCTATTTCGCCATATTCTTGCAAATAAACATAACTGTTTAAATGCCTGTCAAACTCAATATCTCTGTTTATGTTTTCTTTCAATGCTTTGAGTAACCTGAAAACCGTACTTTCAGAAACATTCATTTTTCTTGAAATTTCCTTTGGTGTACCTGTTGATTTGAGCTGAATCATTCTGTCTATCATCACAATTCTACTAATTTGCTTCTCTAAATTCATAGTTTTTACTTTTATCTTTAGTAATCAGATGTTTTGATTGATTTGAACTCAAATTATTTAAAAATTTATTCAAAACCATGTTAAAATTTCGTTATTATCAAACTAAAACAATTTAATTATTACACATTAAAAAATCTTTCAAATCAAACAATAATTCTGACTGTCAGATTTTGACAGTCAGAATACCAAAATTTAGATAAAATTTAAAAACTACAAGAGAGATGAAAACAACCCTAATGAAAGACTCATTTGTTGAAATTGTGTTTGACGGTGAGAGCAATGTGATTGTAGCCAAGTGGATTGGGTTCTTGAGGCTTGATGAAGTGAAGAAAGGATGTTCTTTTATGACTTCTTTCATTGAAAAAAACAATGTGAAAACCCATTTGAGCGATCACAGGCAATTAAAAGTGTTGTCAAAAGAAGTTCAAGAATATTTAACAAAAGAATGGTTTCCTGAGGTAGAAAAGGTAGGTCTTCAAAAAGTAGGTGCTGTTGTGGCAGAAGATGTTTTTGCTGCCGCTACGGTGAGCAAAGTCAACAAATCTGCTCAAATTGGAAACCTCAAAATTGACATGTTCAATTCTGAACTTGATTGCAATACTTGGTTGCAAAAAGTGAATTAACTTTAAACAAAAGATATCGAGCCTATGGACAAAATATTTCAACTCATGTTCCCTGAAATCATTGAGCATGACCCTGAGAAAATCCAATCTTTAGACATCATGAATATGGATGAAAATTGGTCTGATTTTCACAGTATGAACAAATCAAAAGACATAGGCTCGATTCTTGAATTATTAAAAAGTAAAGTATATCTATTACCCCAAATCGAAGTTCTTTCTTATTTTGATTCAATTGCATTGATGAGAGATTTGGGAATTTTCATAGGAGTGATTAAAAAACTGGGTTTTGAACCTGTTTTTTTGTTTCCAAAATTGAATGACATTCTTTTAGAACTTGCTGAAAAAACTAATTTACCCCCTAGAGATACCCTTTCTCATTACACTTTGTGGAATCCCGACGGACCGAGAATGAGAACTTACACAGGAGAACAACAAGAAAAAGACTTAATCACCAGTGTGAAAATTGCTTTTCCAGATCTTTTGCTTTCAATCAAACTACTCGATAATCTTTATGCAAAAGATTATTTCGGTGAAGAGTTTGACCAAGCCTGCTACGTTGTCAAAGAAAGTCTGGAATCCATGATTGACGGTGTAGTTTATGCCAAAAAAACAGTAAGCCCTGAGTTTTTCGCCAATGAACTTAGACATTATTATGAACCTATCTTGGTAGATCGTCAAGAACTTTATATAGGCCCTGGAGCTGTTGAAATGCCTATGTTCTTGGTTGATCACATTTTGTGGAATTGTGACCTGGATGACAATGAATATACTCAATTCAAAAAAGGATACCTTCCTTATAACATCCAATGGGTGAGAGATATTTATTCTAAATATGAAAGCAAACCTTCCATTTTTACCAAGATTTCAAACCATTTGGAAATTGAACCTACAAAAAGAAATATAAAATCTGCTGAAACTTTTTTGGGCATTTACAATACCTTGAAAAGCTTCAGAATGCCACATAAAAAACTAGCAGAAAAAGTTTACGCACACAATTCAGAACAACATAAAAACAATGGAAGTGGGGGATATACCGTTTCGATTCTACATAAAATAATTGACCTTCAAAACGCTTGTATTGAAGAAATGAGCCAAAAAATTGACAAAGCAAAAATGCTCAATAACGAAGCAATTTGTTTGTCTTAAATCTAGCTATCAACA
>JBDNDT010000147.1:0-6467 GCA_046718985.1 Cytophagales bacterium | reverse complement strand
TAGATCCAAAAAAACTCGTAAATGACATTTTGAAGATATTCGAGCTGTTTCCTCCCAGCGAGGCAAAGGGGAACTTTTTATTTAAACTCTCTGTTTACGTGACAATGAATATAGATTTGTCTAAAGAACAATTTAACTCGATGATTGAAACAATATCCAAACCTTTAAAAGACGAGATTATGAGCACTTATGACATTATCCTGAATGAAGGAATTGAAAAAGGAAGACAAGAAGGAACAAAAGCTAAAGAAGTAGAGGTTGTTTTAAACGGCTACAAAAACGGACTTAGCATACCCATTTTAGCCAACATCACTCAACTCTCTGAAAATGAAGTCATAGAAATTATTGAAAATGCTAAGTTATAATTGGAAAAAACCCTAGTTTTTGTATTATGATGTCTTGAAATTCATAATAAAGACTTTTGATATATATCAGATCCGTGAGTAAGTTTTATTAAAGAATTACTCACATACTTAGGTGAATATTTAGCAATATTTACTAAAATACTTGACCTTTTTTCGTTCCCAAAAAACTGTTGTATCTCAATTCCTGCTCTCACTCTCAAATTGAAATTCTTTTTCCAAGCTTTTACATAACTCTTAAGCATATTATCTAAATCTAGTTTATTATTCAAATATCTATCAGAAAAATTTGAAGCTATAAAAGCTGAGTGTATAGCCATGCTCATTCCATTTCCACATAATGGAGAAATACTTCCGGCAACATCACCGAGATTTATACAATTTTTACTAATCAAATTATGCACTCCAAAACTAAAATTTGAAATGGTTAAGGGTGTTTCAAATGCTTTCAATCCTTTTTCAAGATGATTTTTTAAAAACTTGTTTTTATACATTACTTCTTTCTCAAATTTGTTCAAATCACCATTGAAATCTTTTATTGAATTTGCATTCGCAAGATAGCAAAAGCAGGTTTTTTGGTTTTCAACTTTTGAGATTCCGGCATAACCACCATTGAAATTGTGCAATTCTATTGTATTATCATCAATATCATGGTTGTTAAAATATTGTTTAACACCAACAAATTTGGTTTTTGGTTTTTGGTTTTCGATACCTAGTTTCTTTTGATTGCCAATGGATTTACCTATTGAAACTAATATCAGTTTTGAATGAAAAATACTACCATTCTTAGTTTCAACTTTTGTATGGTCAAATTTTATGACTTCTTCATTTTGCAGAACTGTTACTTCTAAGTTTTTTGCTTGTTGGAATAAAAAATCATCCAAAAAGTATCTGCTGATGCCAATGCCTCCCAAAGGTAGGTTGGTTTCAAAAAAATTTGGCCCTGTTGAAGTTATTTTTAGTTTGTTGATAATCGGAAATATTGGGCTATTAGCATTTAAACCAATTGATTGTAAAAAACTTAATGATTCTAGCGAAAGATACTCTCCGCAAACTCTATGCCTTGGATAACTGTCTTTTTCAATAACTAAAACAGACCAACCTTTTTGAGCCATTAAAATTGAATATGAAAGACCGGAAATGCCACCTCCAATTACAATAACATCATATTGATTATCAAACATATGCACTTTTGTTTTTTTTATCTTGCATTGAAATAATTCAAAATCTTTAAAACTACGATTGTGTTTTTTAAAAATAACATTTTTGCTAATACCTATGTATCAAACATTTAGGATAGGGCTTTGTTTATATTGTCTCAAAAATAGTGTTTTAAATGAATTTGAAACCGTAATAATTTCTTACATTGGTTCAAACTTAAGACAAACAGTGTCGTAAATCAGACAAACGCTTACTACTATGGCACGAATTGGTTTGAGGAGATTAATAGTTCTTGTTTCTATTTCGATTTTGCTGATTACAGGATGTGCAAGCAGAAAACCTTTAGTACTGAATATTAACAATAGCAATACTTTCAACATCAACCAAGCAAGGCATATTATTGAAAAGAGCACGAAGAGAAACAAAATAAACGAAAAGCAAGCCAAAAAGGTACAAAAAGAAAAAATTGAAATGGAATTGAAAATGGCAAAACAAATCAAAAAAAATAAAACAGCCCGAGTTGATCAGAAAAAGCAAGTTCCTTGCATTGGTTGCGGTTACTGATTGGAACTAAACTATTTTTGTTTATAAATGTGGGGATGGTTTTGTAGGGATTTATGTTGGTTTGAGGGGTTGGGTGGGAGAGTAGCATGTTTTTACTACTCTCCTTTTTTATGCATCTAAAAATGAAGTTAAGGGACTTGAAGCCTCAGCATACTTATTTATAGAACCTAATTTGGCTTCTTTTGCCAAGAATCCCGCTTCAACAGCCCATTTGAAAGCAGTTGCCATTTTTTCTACATCTTCTGCCACTGCAATTGCAGTGTTCACTAAAACAGCATCCGCACCCATTTCAATAGCTTCTGCTGCATGAGACGGCGCTCCGATTCCGGCATCAATCACAACCGGAACGTTGCTTTGGTCTATTATTATTTCTAAGAAAGTTTTGCTTGCAAGTCCTTTGTTTGTGCCAATTGGTGCACCTAGTGGCATAACTGCTGCGACTCCTACTTCTTCAAGCCTTTTGCAAAGAACAGGGTCTGCATGAACATATGGCAAAACTATAAATCCTAGTTTTACAAGTTCATCCGCTGCTTTTAGAGTTTCAATTGGATCAGGCATCAAATATTTCGGATCAGGGTGAATCTCAAGCTTCAACCAATTGGTTTCCAGTGCTTCTCTTGCCATTTGAGAGGCAAAAACAGCTTCTTTAGCTGTTCTCACTCCCGAAGTGTTGGGCATTAGGGTTAATCCTTGAATGTTCAAATAAGGCAGAATGTCATCATCTTTTGTTTTCATGTCAACTCTTTTCAAAGCAACAGTAACCAATTGCGTGCCACTGGCTAAGACTGCTTTTCTCATGTCATCTCCTGAGCTGAATTTTCCTGTCCCTAAAAACAACCTTGAATTAAATTCTTTATCACCAATTTTTAACATTTCTGCTTTTTGTCACAAAGATAAACAATATGATTTATTTAAGTGTGATGAAGATTTACTAAGTTTTGGACATCTTTTTAAGCGTATAAACTTGTAAATATGAAGTGGAAACTCTCTCAATCAAGAATGTTAATACTTTTTATTGAGAGAATTAAAAAGGGTAAATTGTTTTTGGAGTTAAAGCCTTGTGAAGATTTAAGCTTTTAGTAATCACCTTTCAATTGCTCAATTATAAAGCTATGTGGATATTGTTAACTCTTAGAAAATAATGTTTACAACCCCCAAATATCTTCTCAATCAATTGTTGGTTTTTCTACATGTAGTTTAAGTCATTGTTTTTCTTTAGTTTAAGTACACCTAAAGCATTCATTATTAGAATTATAGGATATGCCGGATCAAATTCATGCCATTTAATCCCAAAATTTGCCCTGCCACCTAGTTTATGGTGATTGTTATGATAACTTTCTCCAAACATCAAAAAATCAAATGGTAACAAGTTTTTGGCAGTGTCATTGACTTTGAAATTGATGTAACCATATTTGTGAGCGAACCAATTGATAATTACTCCGTGCACAGGACCCATGAAATAATGAACAGGCAAAAGCAGATATTGCCACCATGCTGTTGCAAATTTAATATAAAATAGAGTGTATAGTGTTCCCCAAAAAATTCTAATCGGCCATTTGTTGGCAAAATTTTCCATCCAAAACCAATTAGGAACATTTTTTTTGAACTTCGGGTCAATGGGGTGTTGGTCATAATATATTGCTGAGTAAATCAGTTTTGTTTTCCACATCATATCAAAAAGATTTTCAGAATAAAGTGGAGAATGGGGGTCTTTCTCAGTGTCTGCATGAGCATGATGCAAGCGGTGCATCACTCCATAAGCATAAGGACTTAAAAATGATGAACCTTGGAAGATTACGGTGAAAATGTAAAAGAATTTTTCCCAAAACTTAGACATTGTGAACATTCCATGTGCCGCATAACGATGAAGAAAGAAGGTTTGTGCAAACAATGAAAGATACCAATGGGCAACAAAGAAGATCAATATTTCCATTTTTAGATTTTTGTTTTTTGGCAAAATTAAGTGGACTTGAATTTGAAAAATATGATATTAATCATTCTATGGTCAATCTTTGATTGTTTCATTTACTGATATTTTGTTCAACATATTTTAAAAAAAATTAAACAGAATGTTTGCAAGTTTGATAATTTTGTTTAACTTTGTGACATAATCATTAAACAAAAAAGACATGACAGCACTAGAATTTAATTACAGCCTTACTCAGGCTTCTAAGTCGCTAAAGCCTTTCGCTGTTCGACTTACTAAGAACGCTGATGATGCAAATGATTTAATACAGGATACTTTAATGAAAGCTTTCTTGAATAGAGAAAAATTCTCTGATGGAACAAATTTGAAAGCTTGGTTATATACTATCATGAAAAATACTTTCATCACAAATTATCAAAGAATGGTGAGAAGAAACACTTTCATTGACACCACAGATAATCTGTTTCATATCAATTCATCTGATTCGATGACTGAAAACGGTGCAATTTCAGAATTTGTTCAGAATGATATCAATGAAGCAATCGATAAACTGGATGAAGAGTATAAAACTCCGTTTATGATGTATTTCACAGGTTTCAAATATGAAGAAATTGCTCAAAAATTGAGGATTCCACTGGGAACTGTTAAAAACAGAATACACTTAGCAAGAAAGGAGTTAAAAGATATGTTGTCGGTTTATGCAACGTCTTTTAATTAAGATTTTAAATTTGGGTTTAGTTTATATAGATTAGGAAAAAGACAGTATTTTTGTGCTGTCTTTTTTTTATGTTGATTGCGATAGATATTGGAAATTCAAGAGCAAAGGCTGGAGTTTTTGTTGAAGATTCGCTTGAGAAAGTTTTTACAAATCTTTCAGAGTTTGAATTAGTAAGTTTGGTGAATCAATATCCCGATTACTCGATATTTTTGAGCTCTGTTGTCAAAATCCCCCCTCATTTTTTCAATTTATTGCAAAGAAAAGAAAGATTGCTTGTCGTAGATCATGAAACTGATGTTCCTATTAAAAATTGTTACCATTCCCCCAAAACTTTAGGTATAGACCGATTGGTTGCGTCAATTGGTGCATGGAGTCTTTATGCTCATGTCAACACTTTGGTAATTGATATAGGAACTTGTGTCACTTATGATTTTATCTCTGATAATGGTGAGTATTTGGGTGGTGGAATCAGCCCGGGTTTGAAATTGAGAGCTAAATCATTAAATGCTTACACACAAAAATTACCTTTAATTGAAGATTTAGAATTGATTCCTGATTTGATTGGAAAAACTACAGAAACTTCAATTCAATCAGGAATTGTCCTTGGTCTTTGTCATGAAATTGAAGGTTTTATCAAGACTTTTGAAAATAAATTTTCTCAACTTCAAACCGTTCTCACCGGTGGTGATGCTGTTTTTTTTGAAAGTATGATAAAAGCTAGCATCTTTGTCAATCCAAATTTAGTCTTGCACGGCTTGCATAGCATATTCAAACACAATGGGTCAATTTAATTTCTTTTTGAAGTACTTTTTTTTGTTTATTGTAATTTCCTCATTTTCGCAAAATCTTGGCAATTCACCTTATACACAATATGGAATCGGAGATCTCACCTCTGAGTCATTGCAAAGACCCAATCAAATGGGTGAAGCCGGTTCTGCTTCAGCATCAGCAAATTTTATCAACAATTTGAATCCCGCTCTTTTAGCTCATAATCAATATACTACTTTGGATTTTGGTTTGGCTTTCAAATCAAGAACATTACAATCATCTGCCAACAATGGTTTTTCAAACGGATTCAATTTTGTACATGGTTCAATGCTTTTGCCTATTACTAAGTGGTGGTCATCAATGGTGTGCATCAAGCCATTTAGTTCTGTGAATTATACCATTGAGGGAACATCAAGAATTGCCAATGATACTTCTAAAACATACGATTTTACCTTCAAAGGAAAAGGAGGATTAACAAATTTTTTCTGGTCGAATGGTTTTAAATTGAGTAAAACACTATATGTTGGTCTTGAAACTGCATATATTTTCGGAAAAACCGATGATGATTTCAGGTCAAGAGTTCCTAACTCAAATTTCGATAATGTAATTTTGAAATCAGGAAATTCATCACATGTAAGGCTGAAACCGGGAATGGTCTTTAGAGTGTCAGAATACAAAAAACCAACTTATTTTAAAAACCCCGAAGATTCTAACATAGTTTCAATCAGTGGTTACACACATTCATGGGTAAAGAAAGACTCTAGTTATAAACCTTCAGGGAAATCATTTGCTGTAGGTTTAACTTTTGAAAGATTTTTCAACATTTCAACAAACCAAATGACCACTTTGCAAAAAATTGATGGAAACGATATCGCAATAGTTTTAGATACCATCAACAGAAATAATTTTAAAATGCAATTACCGTCAAGTTTAAGACTTGGTTTGGCATATGAAAAGGTCGGAAAAT